>JAOZUU010000171.1 GCA_029938515.1 Desulfobacterales bacterium
TATTCGATACAGGCCAGCCATCCGGCGTTACAATGGGTCAGGATATTCACTGGCCGCCCCTTGTTTTTTCGACTGATCGATTCGATCAACCCCACGCCGTGCCGGCCGATCATTTTGCAGTTTTCCGTCTCTGTCCCGGCAAGCTCGCCAGCGGCACGTTGCGCTGCAGCAATCCTCTCATCAAGACTGAATACAGCCAGGACTTTGGCCAGGACCTTGTCAACCGCATAGGCAAGATTGATCGCCGTGGGGCGTGCCGCGCGGATCGTGCGGCAGGACGATTTTAAATAACCCTCAACTCCGGCATCCAGCGGATGGCTGGTCAATGCCACGTACACACCGTATGCAGCGGTGACACCCAGAAGTGGAGCGCCTCGCACGACCATCTCTTTAATGGCCGTCACAACTTTTTCCACGGTATCCAGATCAAGTATTATCAATCGATGGGGAAGTTCGCGCTGGTCGATCACTTTAACCCTTCCCGACGTCTCGTCGAGCCAGATGGGTTTCATATCTTTACCGTCTACAATCATCGGTTCCTCGCCTGTTTGGTTTGACAAAAATCCGCATTGACTACAAAAGGGCTCTTCTGATTAAGGCCATTTTTCCCTGGGTGGATTGAAATAGCCGTGCATCAAGTTGGGAAATCGTTTCGCGATCGTTTTAAACATCCGCTCCATTCCCAAGGGCTGACCCGACGGAACAATACGGTTTATGACTTGCCAGTAGCGCAGGGGGTCAAAATTCAGGTTTCGCCATTGGATCATGTGGATGGCATGCTGCCGGATAAACGTCATCAAGGCGTCCAGTTCCTCCGGTGTATCGGTAAATCCGGGACTGTTGAGATAGTTAATCGCCACAAATCGATTCCGCAAAACGGCCAGATCGATGCTTCTAATCACGTCGGTAAACCGGTAACTCCTGGGCCGGAAATAAGCGCTATAGCCATCCGGACGAACGCTGTTTAAACTCACCCGGATACTGTCCAGGCCGGCCTCGAAGAGCCGGTTCAGAATATCCGGCCGGCTGGCATTTGTATTCATGTTGATGGTTCCGGCGGAGGTCTTTTTTCGAATCAGGCGAATCGCCGGTTCGATGACATCGGCCGCCAGTAGGGGTTCCCCTTCGCACCCCTGACCAAAACTGACCACCGGTCGGTCGATCTTCGCGATATGCGCCAGGGCTACTTCGGCAATCTCCTCGGGAGTGGGGGTAAATTTAATCCGATCCTGGCTGGACTGAATACCGGTGTTTTCCTGAAGAGAAATACATCCCCGGCACCGGGCGTTACAGCTTTGGGAAGTGGGCAGGGGCGCTTCGTAACGGCCCAGAAAAAAGTTTTTGGCCGCCGGACAGCCGTAGACCAGGGCACAGTTTTCAAGATGCCGCCTCAATCTGTTTTTCGGCATTTTGCGACGCATCTGTCGAACCCCGACGAGAATTTTCTCCCGTGGCATTCGCCGCAAGTCCTGACGGGGCTCCGTATCGACTTGAATAGCGGCGCTTTGAAACCCCTCTCCAGACCAACCGACGGCGCCATAGGAAAACAAAGGCAGGTAATCCGCATCGGGCTGTTCCTCGTATGCACTGATACGGGTAACCATATATCCGGGTGAGTTGAAAACGGCCACGGGATAAATCGGTTCACCGGGTGAATAAGGATCTTCGCTAAGGGTTTCCACCCGGTGTTTACGAAGATTATACACGACCGGCCTTCTTTGCGGCAATCGCATAAGTTCGCTTCCATGAGACATTGGGACCGTTTCCACCGTCGCAAGGGGGGCAAGATTCCCGGCGGCCATGCCCAGGGCGGCATATTCATCAAGCTCATAAATTTCCCCGGCCCGGTTAGCCACCACCGCCTGTACAAATGGTACGGATGACGGGCAGGGCGTAAAACGCAAATCCATTTTGACGTAACCCCTGTTGCTTGATATGGTGTGTTATCATCAACAATCCGAAGTTTAACAAAATCATCGACAGATGTATAGGAAGGGCCTTCAAGCCCACAAGGAAACCCATTTTGAATATACGATTGTTGGGCATCATCCCTCTTGCTATCATGGTTGTTATGGTCATGCCCGGCCTGGCCGAGGAATCCCTTCCACACGGAGAGGTGGACTGGTTAAACGGCACGATCAAAGCGACGGGTGTTGCCCATCCCCAGGCCAAGGATTCCGGTAATCCCGTTGACCCCCAGAAAATTCTGTCTGTGGCTAAAGTTTCCGCCCAGCAGAATCTTCTGGAGACAATTAAGCAGATTCAAGTGTCATCTACCGATCGGGTGGATACGCTGGTGGGATCCAATCAATTATTCATGGCCAAGATTCAGGAATTGATCAAGAAGGCCCCGGTAATTAAACAGAGATACCTATCCGACGGCACACTATGGATCACTATCGAGTTCAGACTCTGGGGCGCTTTCAGTCAATTGATACTGCCCCCGGGTGTTAAACCAATTGAAGCGATAACACCGATCGATCCATTGGTAAAAGAAGACAAGATCAAATCAGATGAATCCGAGTGGACCGGTCTGATCGTCGATGCCGGGGATATTGACTTGAAACCGGCCCTGGTACCGTATATCCTTGATGATCTGGGTGGTCATGTCTATGGTCCCGAATTCATTAACCGTGATTTTGCCGTCCAGTGGGGAATGTGCGGATATACGGCCAATATGGACACAGCCCAGCAAATTGACCGTATCGGTCAAAATCCATTGACCGTGAAAGCAATACGTACCACCGGCGCTGAGCCCACGAATATCGTAATCAGCGCTACAGACGCGTCCCGGATCCGGGCTGCTTCTGAATATGTTGTTATTCTGAGGGAAGGTAGAGTTATTGTTGTTGATTAGATTAATAAGGTGGTAATCGAAGTTAAAAACCTATTTTTGATAGAGGAATATCATGACAAACAGATGGTCAACTCTATTCATCGCCGTTACGGTCGTTTTATTATTTTACGGCTGTGCACCTACGGTCTATTCCCCCAAAGCCGCTCTGGACACTCCCTCCCGCCATGTGGAAAATGGGATCAGGATGCTCAATACCGGCAATATTGAAGATGCATTCCGGGAGTTCAATCGGGCCAAATCGCTTGATCCCGAGTATGCACCTGCCTATGTCGGCATCGGTTTCTGCCACGGATTAATGGGGGATTATGAAAAAGGGCTGAAAGCCATGGAAGAAGCCAGTCGTCTCCCGAAACCCTAGTGTCTCGTCAACGATGAAATGTTGTAAGATTACGCAGAAATTTTTTGTTCCTGCGACGTTTCGGTTTTGGTCGCATAGTGAGGTTATGTGGCCGAAATCGAAACGCCGCAGGAACGAAAAAGGACAAGTAATGTGCGGCAGTTCACCGTTGGCGAGACACTATTGTCTAATAGCGATAATAATCCGGCTTATACGGCCCCTTAACAGGGATGCCCAGGTAGTCGGCCTGCTCCTGGGAAAGCCGGGTGAGATGGACGTCTAATCGGCTTAAATGCAACCGGGCCACCTCTTCATCCAGTTTTTTCGGGAGGGTATACACTTCCTTGTCTAGTTTTTTAGTGGCCAGATCGATTTGGGCCAGGCACTGGTTGGTAAAACTGTTGCTCATCACAAAGCTTGGGTGACCGGTGGCGCACCCCAGGTTCACCAGGCGGCCTTCGGCCAGCATGATGATCGACCGATTCGATTTGAGGGTCCATTTATCCACCTGGGGCTTGATCGATTCTTTCCGGCATTCCGGCGTACTCTCAAGATAGCGCATATCGATCTCATTATCGAAATGCCCGATATTGCAGACAATGGCCTCGTTCTTCATCTGTTCCATGTGTGCGCCGGTAATCACTTGGTAACACCCGGTGGCCGTGACAAAGATATCGCCCATGGGGACCACATCTTCCATGGTTTTAACTTCGAGTCCCTCCATGGCCGCCTGAAGGGCGCAGATGGGATCGATTTCGGTGATAATGACCCGGGCCCCGTAGCCGCGCATGGAATGGGCACAACCCTTGCCCACATCACCATAGCCGCAGATGACGACGATTTTACCGGCCACCATTATGTCCGTGGCCCGCTTGATACCGTCGGCCAGGGATTCCCGACAACCGTACAGGTTGTCGAACTTGGATTTGGTCACCGAATCATTGACATTGATGGCGGGAAACAACAATTCACCCTGTTTGGCCAGATGGTAAAGCCGATGAACGCCGGTGGTGGTCTCTTCGGACACCCCGCGAATCCCCTCCGCTACGTGCTGCCAGCGTTTCGCATCACCGGCGTAGCTTTCCTTGAGACGATCCATGAGGCATTGCATGTCCGGGTTGTCGTAGACTTCATCCAACAAAGCCGGGTCGTTTTCAATCTTTACCCCCTGGTGAACAAAAAGGGTGGCATCGCCGCCATCGTCGACGATTAAATCCGGACCGCTGCCGTCGGGCCAGGTCAGCGCCATTTCGGTACACCACCAGAACTCCTCGAGGGTTTCTCCTTTCCAGGCAAACACCCCGGCCGAACCGTTTTCGGCCACAGCGGCGGCGGCATGGTCCTGGGTGGAAAAAATATTACAGCTGGCCCAGCGAATGTCGCCGCCCAATTCTTTTAACGTTTCAATCAGCATGGCGGTCTGAATGGTCATATGCAGGCTACCGGTGATTTTCAGTCCTTTTAGCGGTTTGTCGGGGCCATATTTTTTTCTGACAGCCATGAGTCCCGGCATCTCGTTTTCGGCCAGTTTCATCTCCTTCTGGCCTAGCTCGGCCAGGGAAATGTCGGCCACTTTATAAGGCAGGGACAGATCCATTTCCGGAACATTCCCGATGGTTTCTTTTAATCCTGGCATCGCCATGTATTATCTCCTCTTTAGCGCGGGTCTATCGATTAACCTGCCAGCGCTTTGATTTCTTCTGCTTTGTTGGTTTTTTCCCAGGTAAATTCAGGCTCGTTACGTCCGAAATGACCGTATGCCGCCGTTTTTTTATAGATGGGGCGCAACAAATCCAAGTATTGAATAATGGCGGCCGGACGTAAATCAAATACTTTCCGAACGATCGCTTCGACCCGGTGCTTGGGAACCGTGCCAGTTCCCATGAGATCCACCAGAACAGAGACCGGCTGGGCCACGCCGATGGCATAAGCCAGTTGAATTTCACATTTCCTGGAAATGCCGGACGCCACGATGTTTTTAGCGATATGCCGGGCCATATACGATGCGCTCCGATCCACCTTGGACGGGTCCTTGCCGGAAAAACATCCCCCGCCATGGCTTCCCTGACCTCCATAAGTATCGACAATGATTTTGCGCCCGGTGAGGCCGCAATCTCCCATGGGGCCACCCACGACGAACCGTCCCGTGGCGTTGACCAGGTAACGGGTGTCGCCATCGGTCATATCCTGAGGGATCACATTTTTAATGACCTCCTCGACGATCGCTTCTCTAAGATGGTCGTAACTCACGTCCGGGTTGTGCTGGGCGGCAATCACGACCGTATCAACCCGCCGGGGAGTTCCGTTTTCATATTCGATGGTCACCTGGGATTTGCCGTCGGGCCTCAGGAAGTCCAGGGCGCCGTTTTTGCGAACCTGGGCCAGGCGCTGACATATTTTATGGGCAAACATCACCGGCATGGGCATCAATTCTTCGGTTTCGCTGGTGGCGTAGCCGAACATCAACCCCTGATCACCGGCGCCCTGATCTTCAAATAATCCTTCACCCACGTTCACCCCCTGGGCGATATCAGAAGATTGGTGGTCGATGCTGGTAATGACGGAACAGGTTTGCCAGTCAAATCCCATCATGGAAGAATGATAGCCGATGTCCCGAATGGTCTTGCGGACCACCTGGGGAATATCGACATAGCAATTTGTCGTAATTTCACCTGCAATAAACGCCATCCCGGTGGTTACGAGGGTTTCGCAGGCCACGCGGCATCCGGTGTCATTTTCCATAATAGCGTCTAAAATGGAATCCGAAATGGCATCGGCGACCTTGTCGGGGTGGCCTTCGGTGACCGATTCGGAAGTAAAGAAAAATTGTTCATTACCCATCTATTTGTCTCCCAGTGCCGGACGATTGATTTGATAAACCCTGATAGCCTTTTGCAATCAGTTATAAAATTATTGGATTTTTCACTGTTTATTAAAACCTGATTCTAGTGCGGTTCAACAAGGTTGTCAACCCGATGAAGAGCCATGAATAAGTTCGAAGGTCTCGGTCGGCGCCAATCCGGCCCGGGTCATGGCATCCTGGTTTGCCATGACTTCCGACGGCCGGCCCTGGGCGATCACTTCCCCTTCGGCCATGAGAAGCCAGCGATGGGCATATTGTTCGGCAAAGACCAGGTCGTGGGTGATCATCAACACGGACCGGCCCCGTGCGTGCAAATCAGCAAAGCATCGGCCGAGGGCTTCCCGAAAATAACCGTCCTGCCCGGCCGTGGGTTCATCCAATACCAGGATCGGTGGATTGACCGCCAGGGCTGC
>JAOZUU010000172.1 GCA_029938515.1 Desulfobacterales bacterium
ATTTCATTGACATTAAATCTCTTTTTTTTGTATCTTCTTTAAAGAAATTTTTTTTGTAAGCAAGACCTTTGAAAAATGCCAAATTTTGTTCAAGTTCAAGGAAGACGAAAAATTTAACCGGAGGAATATATGGAATATTTCGAGGATTAAATTTTGAGTATGACCTGCCTGCGCCGAGGCTTCGGCAGGCAGGAATTGGATAAAAGGGGGCGTTTTTCAAAGGTCTTTGATCCTCAACAATCACCCGGCAGGCCCTGATGAATGGTAAAGAATCCGCGTTGACGGTGGAAGACCTGCATAAAAGTTTCGGAGAAAATGAGGTGCTGGCCGGCATCAGTGTTTCCGCTTACAAAGGTGATGTCATTTCAGTCCTTGGCTCCAGCGGTTCCGGAAAGAGCACGTTGTTGCGCTGCGTTAATTTCCTGGAAATACCGGACCGTGGTCGCATCACGGTTTGCGGCGAAGAAGTGCTCATGAAAAAGGACCGGCAGGGAAATCCCGTTCCCAAAGACAGAAAACAGGTGGAACGGGTTCGGACCAAACTGGCCATGGTTTTTCAGCAGTTTAATCTCTGGTCTCACATGACTGTTTTAGAAAATGTCATCGAGGCGCCGGTCCATGTGCTCAAAGTGCCCCGTTCCGATGCCATTGAAAAAGCCAAATCCTATCTCGAGAAAGTGGGGATTTCCGATAAACTCAAAGCGTATCCGGCCCATCTTTCCGGTGGTCAGCAGCAGCGGGCCGCCATTGCCCGGGCCCTGGCCATGGAGCCGGAACTGATGCTTTTTGATGAACCGACATCGGCTCTGGATCCGGAACTGGTGGGGGAAGTGCTCCAGGTGATCCGCAACCTGGCCGAAGAGGGGCGCACCATGATTGTGGTAACCCATGAAATGGGGTTTGCCCGGGAAGTATCATCCAGAACCATATTTTTACACGGGGGGAAGGTTGAGGAAGATGGAATTCCATCGGAAGTTTTTGAATCGCCCAAATCGGAGCGATTTCGTCAGTTTATTATGACAACCTTGTAATGAGGGCCTCGGCAAGAATAAAATATAATGGAAATTCCCCCTTTTTAAAGGGGG
The DNA here is from genome assembly GCA_029938515.1 of Desulfobacterales bacterium. Taxonomy (GTDB): domain Bacteria; phylum Desulfobacterota; class Desulfobacteria; order Desulfobacterales; family QNYZ01; genus QNYZ01. The sequence continues at coordinate 1,086 of JAOZUU010000172.1, forward strand.
AACGAGGGGGATTTTACTAACAGTGATGAATGACACCACTTGTAATCATCACAAAAAAGGAGGGGTTACAATGAAAAAAATTACTACTGTCGTTGCCGTGATTCTGTCGATTATGTTTATTGCGGGTGTCGCCGGGGCCAAGGACTGGAAAAAAGTGCGTTTCGGGGTGGAAGGTGCCTACCCGCCGTTTAGCTTTACAACTCCCGAAGGTAAACTGGACGGTTTTGACATTGATATCGCCAAGGCGCTGGGGAAGGCCATGGGGGTGGAAATCGATCTGGTTGCCCAGGACTGGGACGGGATCATCCCCGCTCTTTTAGCCAAGAAGTACGATGCCATTATCGCCTCCATGTCCATTACCGAAGATCGCAAGAAGAAAGTCGCATTTACCAACAAGTATTACCAAACACCTGCCAAATTTGTCTGTAAGAAAGGCGCTATCAAAGAATTTTCAAAAGATGCCATCAAAGGAAAAGCGGTGGGTGTCCAGCGGGCCACGATTCACGATAAATATCTTACCGACAATTACGGCAAGGATGTAAACATCAAGCGCTACGGTACCCAGGATGAGGCCTACCTCGACATGACCGCGGGTCGGCTGGACATGTTGCTGGCCGATAGTGTCGCCCTTTCCGATGGATTTCTGAAAAAACCGGAAGGACAGGGCTTTCAGTTTATTGGTCCCGATTTAACGGATGAGAAATGGTTCGGTGTCGGCGCCGGCATTGCCTGCCGTAAAGGTGACACGGACCTGGTAAAGCAGTTGAATGCGGCCATCGATAAGATTCGCGCGGATGGGACCTACAAGAAAATTCAGGACAAGTATTTTGACTTTAACGTTTACGGTGAATAAGAGTTGCAGAATTGAGCAATGGCCTGGATGGTGGGGGAGCCCGACTCCCCCATCTTTTACCTGAACCCTGAACTCTCAACCCCGAACTCTAAACCCTGAACTATGAACCCTGAACTATGAACCCTGAACTATGAACCCTGAACTATGAACCCTTGAACCCTGAATATATGTTTAGTCTCCACGGATACGGTCCCAGCATATTGGAGGGGACCTTTTTAACAATCGCGGTAGCCCTCTCTTCTCTCCTGATCTCAATGATTTTAGGGATCATCGGCGCCCTGGCCAAGTTGTCCAGGTCAAAAATCCTCCAGATCGGTGCTAAGACATACACGACCATCATCCGGGGAATTCCGGACCTGGTGCTGATGCTGCTCGTTTTTTTCGGCGGGCAGGTCTTTATTAATGAGGTAGCGCCTCTGGTGGGATATGACGAATATATCGATATTAATCCGTTTATCGCGGGGGTTTGCACCATCGGGTTTATTTTCGGCGCCTATATGACCGAGACCTTCAGAGGGGGGATCCTGGCAGTTCCCGCTGGGCAGCTCGAAGCCGGACGGGCTTACGGAATGAAGCCTTTCCAGGTGTTTACACGGATATTGATGCCCCAGATGGTCCGTCATGCCATCCCCGGATTCGGCAACAACTGGCTGGTCATGATAAAAACCACTGCGCTCGTCTCCATCATCGGCCTGGATGATATGGTGCGCAAGGCGGCCCTGGCGGCCGGCGCCACCCGGATGCCTTTTACCTTCTATGCAGTGGTAGCCATCCTCTTTCTGGTTATCACTTCCATTTCCGTTTATATTCTAAACCGGCTCGAGAGTCGCTACAGTGCCGGGGTGGTGAAGGCGTAACCCATGGACTTTTCAATCATTTTCGGTAATCTCGATATCTACCTGGAGGGATTGAAAAATACCGCCATTCTGGTTTCCATCTCGCTTATGATCGGTTTGACCCTGGCTATCCCTCTCGCCGTTTTGAGGACATCCAGAAATTATTTAGTAGCTGCTCCGATCCGGGCCTTTGTCTATTTTTTTCGGGGGACCCCCCTGCTGATTCAGATCTTTCTGATCTATTATGGCCTCGGCCAGTTCGAGGTGTTCAAGGCCAGCGTATTATGGCCCCTTTTCAAAGAGGCTTATTTCTGTGCACTTCTGGCATTCACGCTGAATACCGCGGCTTATACCACCGAAATCATCCGCGGGGCCATTGAGGGTACGCCCCATGGCGAAGTGGAAGCGGCCAAGGCGGCCGGCATGTCAAAGATGCTGATGTTTCGCCGCATTATCCTCCCCAGCGCATTCAGGCGTGCCTTGCCTGCTTACAGTAATGAGATTATTTTTATGCTGCACGGCAGTTCTCTGGCCAGTGTGATTACGATTATTGATATCACCGGTGCCGCGCGGATCGTCAATTCGAGATTTTACAGTCCGTTCGAGGCCTTTTTAACTGCAGCCGTTTTCTACCTGTGTATTACCTTTGCGATCATATGGCTGGTTAATAAACTGGAGTTCAGGTGGTATGCTCACTTACGGCCCCAGGATACCGGCACGGCCGACGGCGGCGTATGAAACCCGGCACCAAAACGATTGAGCGTCACCGGCTGCCCGCTTCGAGCATGGGTAATGCCCGCACCTTGAAGGTGATCCGCTATGGCGACCGTTCTTCCGGTAGAAAAGCCTATATTCAGACCGGACTTCACGCCGATGAGCCGCCGGGCTACCTTGTTATGCACCACCTGATCGATCTGCTTGACCAGGCGGATGCCGCCAATAAAATTACGGGCGAAATCGTTCTCGTCCCCGTGGCCAATCCCATTGGCGTGGCTCAGTGGCGGGACGATACCTTGCTGGGTCGATTCGATGCTTACAATGGTGTCAATTTTAATCGTCGCCATTGGAATATCACCGACCCGGTAGTCGAAAAAATAAAGGGCAAACTGGCCAGGAAGGCCGGCAAAAATATCGCGTTGATCCGTAAAGCCATGGGGGAGGTGATAGACGCCTCAAAACCCGTGGAAGAAGCAGACTATTTAAAACATCTGCTGCTGTCGTTTTCCCATGACGCCGATATCGTCCTGGACCTTCATTGCGATTTAGAGGCGGTTTTGCATGTGTATATGGGCACTCCCCTTTGGCCGGCGGCATCCGATCTGTCGGCCCAACTGGGCGCCGAAGCAACCCTTCTGGCCCGAGTCTCGGGTGAATACCCTTTCGATGAGGCCTGCAGCCGGATCTGGTGGGATCTGGCCGAAAAATTTCCGGCCTACCCAATTCCGCCGGCCTGTCTGGCTGCCACGGTGGAACTGAGGGGCACCACGGATGTGTCCCATGAATTGGGTGCCAAAGACGCTAAAAACCTCTTTTTATTCCTGCAAAGAAGAGGATTAATACAGGGCCGGGCGCCTGCTGTTCCACCGCTCATCAATACGGCGACCTCTTTAAGAGGAGTGGAGCATGTGAAGGCCGTGACTCCCGGTGTGCTGGTCTTTCTGAAAAAGCCAGGCCAATCGGTAAAAAAAGGAGACACGATCTTAGAAATTATCAACCCTTTGGAAAACAAATCAAAAAAACGAATCACCAGGGTTAAAAGCCGGACGGATGGCATTCTGATCTCAACCGTTTTAGATCGGTATGCCCGGCCCGGACGGATACTGGCCAAAGTGGCCGGGAAAGAGTCTCTCAAAGATAAAGGAGACAATTTATTAACCCTGTGATTCGATCAGATAATTTGTATGGAGGACCGAAATGAGCCACCCTATACCGACATTACAGGATGTCATTGCCGCACGACCCCATGTGTACCGTTATTTAAAGCCCACGCCTTTGCATCATTATCCAACGCTTTGTCATCTGCTCGGTGCCGATATTTGGATTAAACATGAAAATCACCAGCCGGTGGGGGCGTTTAAGGTGCGCGGTGGGTTGAACCTGGCGGCCAATCTTGATTCTTCCGTCCGTCGGGCCGGTTTGTTTACCGCATCCACCGGCAACCATGGCCAGAGCATCGCCTTTGCGGCCCGGGCTCACGGTATTCAGGCCACCATCGCAGTGCCTGAAGGGGCCAACCCGGGCAAAGTAGCGGCCATGAAGGGGCTTGGCGGTGAGGTCATCTTTCACGGTTCGGATTTTGATACGGCCCGGGAGTGGATCATGGCAAAAGCGGAAGAAGCGGGCGGTTATTTTGTGGGCCCGACGGACGAGCCGCTTATTCATGGCGTCGGCACTTACGCCCTGGAAATCCTGGAAGATCTTCCCGATGTGGATACGATCATCGTTCCGGTAGGTGCCGGCAGCGGGGTGTGCGGCACCGCTATTGTGGCCAAGGGCATTAATTCCGGGATTGAAGTAATCGGCGCCCAGTCCGCTCAAGCACCGGCCATGCAGAAAAGCTGGCAGTCAGGTAAAATGGTGACCGCCCGGATGAAGACGTTTGCCGAGGGGGTCGCCACCCGGATTCCCTTTGAAAACACCCAGCGCATCATGCGAAAATACCTGGACGATTTTATTCTGGTAGATGATGATGAGATTAAAAAAGCAATTGTTCTGCTGCTTCAACACACCCATAATCTGGCAGAGGGAGCGGGTGCCATCGCTCTTGCCACTGCTGTAAAAAATCGTGACAAACTGGCTGGAAAAAAAGTGGTCCTGGTCCTGAGTGGTGGAAATATCGCCCTTGAGCAATTGCGGCAGGTACTAGGAGAACACGGATAAATGATGAGCTCGGAGAACGAAAAAACTGAAAATGTTTCAATCGCAATTAATGAGGTCCAACTCATTTTGGCGGAAAAACGCACATCTTTGGCCTTGATGCGAACGGGTATAGCTGTTTTAGCCCTTCCCCTTTCGGTATTAAGCGTGCTGATTGCCACTTCCAAATACTATAATGTTCTTCATGTTCTACATTTTCTTGTGCCTTTAGGGATACTTAATTTACTTTTAACAGTGCTGGGTATTTATCTTATTATACGGTCGATCAATCGCATGCGGCATTATGACCGCCTTGTTCGCAGGATCAAAGCCGAGTTCAGTCTGGTGGCCAAGTTTGTTGATTGAAATAGATTTTATAGATCATCTCCCGATCAGTTGCAGTAAATTCTGGTAAAAAAGTGTTATCTCCAATTGAATAGGCGTTATTATAGAGGGTCCAAGGGGCCAAGGATTCGAGGGTTCGAGTGAAATGTTAAAGAACTTCAAATCTTATGGTTCTGTTTGCGAGTTGGAAGCACAGATTTTTTTGACAGGGGAGTTGGATTTAATTGAGAAAGGTGAAATGGGTACACTAAAAAAAGACATAGCAGAAATAGAAAGAATGCTAAAAGCACTGATAAATTCTTTAGAAAAAACCCTTGAATCCTTGCCCCCTTGCATCCTTGGCCCCTTTTCTCCAACTAAATTGGAGAAGAGTCATTTTTTTTACCTTTGAATACTATCCAAGTCTGGAGGTGAATATGGCACCGAGCAAAAGAATATTCATCAGTGATGTTCATATTGGTATACGTAAGA
>JAOZUU010000173.1 GCA_029938515.1 Desulfobacterales bacterium
AATTTTCAGCCTCTGGCAATTTGCGCCGAATCCAGTGTACGTCCATTTTCAGCGCTGTTAATGCCTGTCCAAGTTCGTCATGTATTTCGTGCGCAATCCGTTCTCTTTCTTCCTCCCTGATAACCTGGAGATGGGCGGCAAGGTTACGCAGTTTTCCCCGGGATTCCATTAATTCCTTCTCGGACCTTTTTCTGTCGGATATATCCTTGAAATCTTCAACAATCCCTATAAGGTTTCCATCAGGCCCTTTGAAGGGCGTTGCTGTAATGATACAAGGAACCTTTGTTCCGTCTCTCCTCACCTTTTCTGAGTCAATTTCCACTCGGTGTTCATTGTTTAGAATCCGTACCAGGGGGCAATTGGGTGTTTCACAAAGAGGGCCGTGAAGGACTTCAAAACATTTTTTCCCGATTATCTCCTCTCTTGGCATACCTGAAAGGGTGGAAAACGTCTCGTTAACTCGAAGCACATTGAATTCTCTGTCTACCACACGCATTGCGTCGGCTGCGGTTTCAAATATCTGCGTCAGTTCTGTGTTTGCGAGTTTAGCTGCTTCCTCGGCCTGCCGGCGAGAATTGACAATCTTTTGGGAATAAATTCCAAACGCAATGAACATGCCCACAATGGTTAAGCGCATCCAAACTTCATGTGGTTCCGGGCCATATAATTGCTGCATGAAATCAACTTGTTGGAATACAAGAACATGTATAACCGATTCAAGAATCCAAAAAATCACGCCAAGCCCAATTCCAATGAACACCAAGCCGGAGCGCTTTAAATTAATATGTTTCGTAATATTCTTTTTAATTTGACTTTGCATGGGTGCTCTCATAGCACAAGCTGTAGATAAATATCAATATATACGGACCCATAAATCAATCCATGGGAGAAACGCATATCCCTGATTCTGATACCCAGTCAAAGAGATGTAGCTGCTTAGAGAAGAGGGAACAAAATTTTATGAATTGAAAAATTGAACCCTTTAATATATGAATCGGGGATAAAAAAGGATTTACTCGCATCAACGGTGCTGACGGAGATTTGATAATAAAAATGATGAATGCATATCTGAAAGCCCTACGGGCGCCTTTTCTTACGGGCTCCGTGGTTCCGGTTATCATCGGTGCGGCCCTGGCATTTAAGGAAGGTGTGTTTGTTTTTTCTTATTTTCTCGTTAGCCTCATTGGTGTGGCGGGACTTCATCTGGGGGGCAATCTGATCAACGATTATTACGATGCCGGCGGGAGCGATCCGGTTAACTTGCGTCTGACGCCGTTTAGCGGGGGAAGTCGTGTGATTCAAAACGGGGAAATTACACGGGGAACAGTTCTGGCAATGGCACTGTTTTTTTTCGCCATTGGTGTATTTACCGGTTTATGGCTCGTTTTCGAGGGCAGACCCTTGGTTCTTGTGATCGGTCTGATGGGACTGGTCGCCGGATGGACATATTCCGCGCCTCCGCTGCAATTGATGTCACGAGGGTGGGGCGAAGTGCTCATATTTTTTTCTTTTGGCCCCCTTGTGACTTTGGGAACGTACTATGTGATGTCTGGTTCTCTCAGCAGTTCCGCGTTTATTTTGGGGATTCCCCAGGGACTTTTTATTACCGATGTGATCTGGATTAATCAATTTCCCGATTATGAAGCCGATCGCCGGGCCGGAAAAAACAACCTGGTCGTCAGGCTGGGCCCAAAGATCTCCCGGTATTTTTATTGCACGATCATGTCAATGGCCTATGTGAGTGTGATTTTAATGATTTCTCTCAGAGGGATATCTCCTCTGATTTTGATATCATTTTTCTCTTTTCCGCTGGCATTCAAGGGTATGCGGATCCTATGGCGGGAATACCTGTCTCATGAGGGTATAATCCCGGCTCAGGCGCTGACCATCCAAGCCCTGATTGCTCACGGGCTGCTTCTGTCTCTGGCCATTGGGTTCAGCCGTTTTTTTTGGAAATAGTGCACGATTTTTTAGGAAACATCACTTCGATAGCTTATCTATATCTCTAATTCCCAAGAGAATAAGTTTTGGAAGATACCAACAAAACCTATTTTTATTTCTGTGGAATTAGATTGTTTTTTTGTAAATCTTTAATCACCACTTTAACCACATCATCAATCATTTGCCTGGTTGAGTCTGGATTCAATGTTTCTGATATCCCGGACCAAATGAGTTTTTCCGTTTCAGCATCGTATAGTTTCGTTGCCAAGCGGTAAAAGGTATTTGTGCTGGAATAGCTTGGGATATGGGCATAGCCATAAGCCCGACCATAGTAACCGTAATAGCCACTGTAACCCCGGGTGTAGTCTTCTTTTTCATCCTTTCCGGTCACATACGTAATCAAAATTGCATCATTATTAAATTTATGGACGGCTTTCAATATCTCGTCTTTTTCCAACTTCAGATCTGTAGGAATAGAAATGGCATTTCCACTCGATACGGCCTCAACTCCGACTGCCCTTAGCTGTACAACAAAACTATCTTCAAAAGATCGCCGAATCTCTTCTTTTTCTTTATACGTTACCCCAAGGACCAGAATGTTCGATACAGGCTTTTTCTGGCGATTCTCGTCCATTTGTGTCTGGGTAAGCTTGGTGCCCGTGCCCACACAGGCAACAATCAGAAAAGTGGATAAAATTGTACAAGCAAACCATTGATTGGTTCTCGACCTCATTGATTTCCTCCTATACCTTGGCATATAGCTTCGCGAAAAATCGCTCAATTCAGGTAATAATAAGTGCAAAATCCGGTAGTGTCAATTTCCTTGAAAATATCAACGCTTTCCAGTACCCTAATTTTCAGTTTCATGGGCATTTCTACTGGTCATGGCTAGAATTCATTGAGGGATAAGGTTTACTTATGATCGGCATACTTGACTCGGGTATGGGCGGATTGATCACGGCCCAGGCTTTTCGGGAAGAATGGCCGTCTGAAGATATCGTCTATTTCGGAGACACGGCCCGCGCGCCGTACGGGAATAAAAGTCCGAAGACGATCCGTGATTTTGCCATGGACGGGGCGGCTTTTTTACAGGAGCAGGGCGCCGGCTTGATCGTTGTGGCCTGCCATACGATTGCCGCTGTGGCGGGACAGCATCTGGCCGCAGCGATGGGGGTACCGGTGGTTGATGGTATCGTGCCGGCGGCCGAACGGGCCGTGGCTGTTTCCAAAAAAGGACGGATCGGCATCATCGGCTCCCGTGCCCTTGTGGAAAGTGACCGTTATCCGGAAATAATCAGCCATCTCGACCCGCAGGCCCGGCTTTTTTCCGCCACCTGCCCATTGCTGGTCCCGCTGATCAATGCGGACCGGATTGATAAGCCGGAATCGGCAATGATAGTTAAGAAGTGTCTGCATTCTCTGAAAACCCGGCAAATCGATACCCTGATTCTCGCCAATCCCTGTTTCACCATGCTCAAGCGGATCATTCAGCGAAAAATCGGCTTGCGGGTAGCTTTGGTGGATCCCACCGAGGCACTGGTCGATAAGCTCGACGATATTATAACAAGTTCCAAAGAAAGGGTAAGTACCAATGATGATGCGCGTTGTCTGACGTGTTGGGTAACCGACCTGAGCGCTGAATCGATCCGGATGGCAACAATTCTATACGGAAAACATGTTTCCTTGAAAAAAGTATAGTTATTTATCCTTTCGGCCGGACGATTCGGATATCATGTGAATCTCTCGTTTGGGATAAGGAATCTCGACCTCGTTTTTGCTGAATGCGGTTTTGACATGATCGGTAATATAGGAAATGGTATCCATCCGGCGGCGGGCGTCGGCAATCCAGATCCGTAACTGCAGGTCGATGGCGGATTCACCGAAGTTGCGAACCACGACCCGGGGTGCAGGAGAGGTGAGGATCCACTCGGCCGAGGCGGCCACGTCAGTGATTAACTTTTTGGCCTTTTCGATATCCGTATCGTAGGCGACGCCGATGTTCACGCGTACCCGAATGATCGAATCGTTGGCGGTATAATTGATGATATCCCGTGTCATGATCGTGTTATTGGGGATTATTACGATGATATTGTCCGTGGTCTTAACTTTGGTGCCCCGCAATCCGATTTCGATGACATCACCCCAGGAAGCGCTGCCCGGCGGAGCCTGCCACAATTCGATCCGGTCGCCGATCTCGAAAGGTCGATCGACGATCAATAGTACGCCGGAAATGAGATTGGATAATGTATCCTTGGCGGCAAAGCCGACAGCAATACCGATCACACCCGCACTGGCGATGAACGGCATGATATTAACGCCCAGAAAATCAAGCGCCATGATTCCGGCCGTGATATAGACAATAATGCCTATCAGACGATTGAGAAGATCGAAAACGATATTGTCAACTTTGGTCGTTGTTTTGGAAGCTACATTTTGATGATAGTAGTTAATGAGCAGCAGCATAAAGTCTTTTACCGGCGTCGCTACCAGGATGATTAAAAGGGCGTAGAACGGCTTGGCGATGACCTGGGCGTCAAATAATTGGATGAAATAGGTGCCGGCTGCCAGTACCAGGGCATAGCTGCCAAGTTTTTCCAGTACGCCAAAAATTTTCCGGTTTTCCTGGATAAACGTGTATTTTATCAGGCGTTGTTCAGATACTTTCACCACCAACCTTAAGAAGACCCAGGAGATAAATATCGCCACCAGAACGACGATGATTTTAAGCAGCAGTATTTCCAGCGGATGACCGCTGAAGGCGGTTATAAGTTCTGTATACAGGTTTTTAATATTGTCCATTTTGAGAAACTTAACCTAATTTTTCACTAACCATGATACCCATGAAGGTTATGAAAAAATAACAATGAATTATCTATGGTTGCGTGGAGAAAAAACCGGCTTTAATAAATTCCCGGTTCAGGCGGGCGATATTGGTGATGGAAATCTCCTTGGGGCATTCGGCTTCACATTCGCGTTCGTTGGAACAATTGCCGAATCCCAGCTCGTCCATTTGCCGTACCATGCCGAGGGCCCGGGTGGCCGCTTCCGACCGGCCCTGGGGCAGCAATCCGAGGTGGGATACTTTGGCGCCGACAAACAGCATCGGCGATGCGTTGGGGCAGGCCGCCACACAGGCCCCGCAACCGATGCAGGCGGCCGCATCCATCGACGCTTCGGCTTTTTCCTGGGGAACTAGAATCGCATTGGCATCGGGTACGGCCCCGGTATTGGCCGAAATATAACCACCGGCCTGAATCAGCTTGTCCAAAGCCCCTCGATTAACCACCAGGTCTTTTATGATGGGAAATGCCCGGGATCGCCAGGGTTCGATGACGATGGTGTCGCCATTGGAAAAATGTCGCATATGGAGCTGACAGAGCGTTGTTCCTTTTTCGGGCCCATGGGCTCGACCGTTGACCACGGCTCCGCACATGCCGCAGATTCCCTCACGGCAGTCATGATCAAAGGCGATGGGTTCCTTATCGTCTTTGGTCAACTGCTCATTGACCACGTCGAGCATTTCGAGAAATGACATATCCGTGGAAATATGATCGGCATGATAGATTTCCACACGGCCCTTGTTCTGAGGGCCTTTTTGACGCCAGACTTTCAATGTCAGCCGGATGTTTCGGTCGGTCACTTGTAACTCCTCTGGGTTAGGGGGACATGTTCGAAATTAAGCGGCTCGATATGTTGTTCGGGAGGTTGATCCGTGCCCTGGTATTCCCAGGCCGCCACGTGGCAGAAGTTTTCGTCATCCCGCAGGGCCTCGTTCTCCTCGGTCTGGTAGGCCTCGTTGAAGTGGCCGCCGCAGGATTCCTGACGCGCTTGGGTGTCGAGGATCATCAGTTCGGCAAATTCGAGGAAATCGGCCACACGTCCGGCCCGTTCCAGGCTCTGGTTGAAATCATTCGTTTGACCGGGCACCCGTACGTTTTCCCAGAACTCGCCGCGAAGTTCCTGAATCATCTTCTTTGCCTTGGCCAGCCCTTCATTGTTACGGGACATGCCGCAATAGTCCCACATGATCAATCCGAGTTGACGGTGAAAATCGTCCACCGTGCGCCGACCGTTGATCGTCAGAAATTTACGAACCCGTTGTTTTGCTTCCTGGACGGCTTCGTTAAAGGCCGGATGGCCGGTGGTGATGTCTTCCAGCTCGGTGCCGGCCAGATATCCGCCAATGGTGTAAGGCAGAACAAAGTAGCCGTCAGCCAATCCCTGCATCAAGGCGCTGGCCCCGAGACGATTGGCCCCATGGTCGGAAAAATTGGCTTCCCCCATGACAAACAGGCCATCGATGGTGCTCATTAAATTGTAATCCACCCATAACCCTCCCATGGTATAATGGACCGCCGGATAGATCATCATCGGCTGTTCGTAGGGTGATTGAGCGGTAATTTTCGCATACATATCAAACAGGTTGCCGTATTTTTTCGCGATTGCATCCCGTCCGTCCCGCTTTATGGCGTCGGCGAAATC
>JAOZUU010000174.1 GCA_029938515.1 Desulfobacterales bacterium
GTCGAGGACTAGTAGCAGCGATTCGCCGTCAACGGAATGAAAACTGATATTGGAGACATTGGGGAGCCTTTTTTCGGTGTGCCCGTTGAAGCAAACGTCTTTCACTTTTTCCCTGATACCCGTCTCAAGGATTGACCGCAAGTGATGCATGGTTGCATAAAAGTCGTTTCTTTCCGTTTCGGCCAGCTCCATGGCCTTTGCCAATCCTATAATAGCGGCCACGTTTTCCGTGCCGGGGCGCCGCCCCCTCTCGTGATGACCGCCGTAAAAAAGCGGGGTAAACGGTGTGCCCTGTTTTACGTATAGGATGCCCGTTCCCTTGGGCCCATAAATTTTATGGGCCGAAATGGAAAGAAGATCCACATTGAGATCATCCACTTTTACCGGAATTTTCCCCACCGCCTGAATGGCATCAGTGTGCAGAGGAATTCCGTTGGCTTTCGTGATTTCTCCGATTTCCCGTATCGGCTGAATGGTTCCCACTTCATTGTTGGCCAGCATAATTGAAACAAGTACCGTATCCGGTCTCAATGCCGCTTGAACCGTTTCCGGATTCACGCGACCATCCGTATCCACCGGTATATATTCAACGTCATACCCTTGTCGTTCCATGTAACGGCACGTATTCAATACCGCCGGATGCTCGATGGATGAAGTGACAATATGTCCCCCATGCCCTTTCCGGGCACAAACGACACCCTGCACAGCCAGGTTATCCGATTCGGTCCCGCCCGAGGTAAAAAAGATCTCCCTGAAATCGGTCCCGATGGTCTCGGCCACTTTTTTTCGGGATTTCTCCAGGTCTTTTCGGGCCTTTTGACCGAAACCGTGAATACTGGAGGGGTTGCCAAAGGCATCGGTAAAATAAGGCCGCATTACATCGAGGACTTCCGCGCGTATCGGCGTGGTGGCACTATGATCGAGATAAATGGGTTTCATCTGGAATGGATCAGCTTCAGTGCCGGATCCGAAGAAACAATATAATACACACTACCGGGTTCTTTATCTTCCTTGGCTCCCATGATTTCTAGGCTGCTGTTTAATTTCACGGTAGCCGAAACTTTAAGGGGTTGCTTCTTTTTTTTAGCTGTTTTGAAGGCTTCACTGGAAAATTTTCCATTTTGCCCCCAGGCCCAGTAAATAACCTTATCATGAGTGAAAACCGTTGGTTCGCCGAAATCAAGAAACAAAGTTCCCACAAGCTCCCGGATCTCCTTCCGGGAGGTTTCATCATATTGCTCGTACATGATGATAACTCTATCGGTTGTCTTTTCAATAACGATGTAAAGGCCGCCGTCCTTAAATTTATAAAGATTGGGATTATCTATTTCTACCGGGTGACGCCGGACAGTATTTTTCTGAGCATCGGTCAAGGCCTTACCCAATGTATAGCCGTTGCGGTCGATGTTCAGCACGGCCACACGGTCGAGAACATCGGTCAGTTCATTCGGCGATGCGTCTGCGTAACCGGAAACAAGCAGCAGCAGAGTGGCAAGTACAGATCTCGTAAATAGTCCCAGGGAATTGGATGTATTTTTAGACAAAAAGCTCCGTTTCTAATCGAAGAATTGGGTTCATAGGTTCAAAGTTCAATTTCATGATTGCCGATTACAAAACAAGGCCGCCCCAATCCGGTATCACACAGATGGATTGGGGCGGGAAAATGGTGATTGAGGAATTGTCCGTTACTCTTGTTTTTTACCACCGTAACGCAGTTTCTGTTCTTCCTCGATGAGCTTCATCGTCTCCGCGCTGCCACCGGTACGTTCCCAGATATGTTCGGGTTTAGCCATCAGGTCGGCGATGAATTTCTTGTACTTTTCACCCTTGCCGGCGTGATCGGCCAGCTCCTGAACCTCCGGAAGGAAGTCGTGGTAAAAATTACGGGAAATTTCGTACATACCGTGCCAATGGACATAATCAGGCGCCTGCATGGCCGCGGCCATCCGGGCACGGCGGCCCTCGTGATGCCAGAGTTCGAACCATGTGTACCCCAGGTGGTTCTGGAATCCGGAATTCTCCCAGATGCCGTCTTTTTTCAACATACCCACGATTTTTAATCCCGGCTTGGCGAATTTTTCATTATACAGAGTAACAAGGTCGTCAAGTTGACCATAGAAATTCTGGATATGGTTGACGCCGTGGCAGGATTTGCATACGCCCTGCATAGTGGCGCGTCGTTCCTTCCAGGAAACTACGGACTTAATGGTTTTTTCAGCGAGGACCTTTTTAAGTTTATCGCCTTCCCGGACATAAGTCTTGGTTTTGGCCGTCGACCCCGGTCGAGGCGGGATATCGCCCGTGATATCGGTCACCGTCCCATCGTTAAACGTAACCCGGTTCAGCTTGCTGGAAACCTTGGCACGCAGGTTCCAGGAAAGACGATCACCCACATTGTGAGAATTTTTCGCCACGGCACCGTTGAGTTTAATATAAGAGCCCATGTGACAGGTTGAACAGGTCGGGGCATAATAATAATCATCCCCCAGAACCCACTTGCCGTCCTTCATGATATTCATGCTGTTATGGCCCTCGCCCCGCATAGCTGAAGCAAAGGCAATGCCGTGCTTGGACTCTTCATAAATCTCTTTTTGGGGATGATCCGGACCGAGATGGCACTTACCGCAGTTATCGGGCTGCCTGGCGGTACTCGCCCGGAAAGAGTGCCGGGTATGACAGGCATTGCAGGTGCCTTTGGACCCATCCGGATTAATCCGTCCGATACCACTGTTCGGATAGGTGTTGTGATCCAATTGGGGCGCATCGGTCTTGGAGCGTAGTGATTTGCCGTCCTTGTCACGTTTTAATGTTACAACCGAGCCATGGCATTGCCAGCAACCACTGGCCATATTGGCTTTATTGTTCGGCATTCCACCGATGACTTCAGCCAGCATATTATCCAGCGAAGCCATAATCTCGCCGGCCGTGGCGTGATGAGAAATAGCCATTTCTTTGGCTTCAGGTTCATGACATTTGGCGCAATCATTGGGGGTAAGGATTGCCTTGATAAACGCCCCTTCATGCATGTATCCCAGTTCATCACCCTTTTCGGCCGCATGGCAGTTATAACACCCAACCTGTCCCTCCTTGGCCGCGGCGTGAGGTGAATTCTCCCACTGGAACACCAGGGATTTGTTTTCTTTTAAATGACAGGTGATACACTTTTTGTTAATTTCCTGGTTCTTGGGGTTTTTCACATCGAAGGATTCCTGCGTCAATCCAAACGCCGTCCCTGCCGTGAAAATCACCAGGACAAGCAGAACAAATGTTGATCTGATGGTAATCATCTAATTAGCACCCTCCTTTCTTGACATGGTCATCGGTGTCCGGCAGACTCCGATCCACTTCTGATCTCGATTGCTTGAAAATACCCGTTCACTGCTGTTGACCTATCACCTCCTTTTTGTATGAGTTACTAATACTGAGCATTGCGGTGATGCGATCCAATTCAACTTTGCGTGTCCAAGCGTCATGTTGTTTCGATTTCGATCCCGATTTCGATTTGGATTATCCATTCCAACAAAACAAATCCCCTCTGGGGATGACCAAAGCCGGGCCCTCTGGACCCGGATATTTATTATTTTCCCCCAGCGCCTTGCGCCTCGCTTTTTCCTTCCATCCAGAGGGGAAAAATCCTGCTTAAGATAAACAGGATAATGAACGGGACCGCCATGACAAACACCACGGCAATAATCCCTTCCTTGTCGAACCACTCGGGGTGAAACTCTGTATATCCACGGGCACTTTTAGACATTAACTGCCCGCCGATAATCACGTTCCACCGCATAAAAAGTACCTGCAATAGAAGGATAAAAGAGACGATGGCCGAACCGATGACAAAAGCCGAATCTTTAACCCGAAGCAGGCACAGCCAACCCAGAATCAATAAAGGCCCGAGGGAGCAAATCCCCACCTGCCATATCCAGAAGGAGATGAAAAGGGGGCCGTTGAGCAACCCCTCCACCATATGATGGTAGCCGGATCGCAGATAGTGATGAGAAAAAACCTCCAGCATTTCAAAGGAAAAGGCCAGGATGAAAAATCCGAACAGGGTGTTGATCAATGTCCTGACGCAGGCCGTGTCAACAGCTTCTTTGCGAAAGCGCTTGATGACAATATAGGCGAGAATGATACCGGAAATTCCCGAAACGCACGCTGAAAACAGGAAAATAACCGGCATCAAAGGCGTGGACCAGGACGGGTTTGCCTTGACGCCTCCGAATAAAAATCCCACGTAGCCGTGAAATATGGTGGCAACCGGAATGCCCAGGGCCGCTAAAAATTTGATCACTTTTTCATCCAGCGCCAGCGCTTCGTCGGACAGGTTGTCGCTGCCAAAAGTCAGGACTTGATAAAACAGTCGCTTCAACCCTTTGGATTGACGCTGTTGCTTCACCAGAAAAGTGCGGTAGAGAAATAATATCAGCAGCAGCAACACCGCCAGGGTAACCATGAAAAGATAGCCGCCACCGGCCATGGCCGACGAGGGGCTAGGGGTGATCAGCATGTTGAGATTTCTTTCGGGTCGCCCCAGATGCAGCATCACCGGCATCCCCACGCATAAAAGAAAAGAGAGGGCGAAAATCAGGGAAAACCGCGCGATCGGCTTCAAGCTTTTAACACCGAACACGTAGTAAAGGGCGGCGACGATGAAGGCGCCGTCCACCAGTCCGCTCAGG
Source organism: Desulfobacterales bacterium (assembly GCA_029938515.1). Lineage (GTDB taxonomy): Bacteria > Desulfobacterota > Desulfobacteria > Desulfobacterales > QNYZ01 > QNYZ01. Next base: position 4,680 of record JAOZUU010000174.1, read on the forward strand.
TACGGATAGAGCACGATCATCATGCTCCAGTGGACGTGCAGGTCGTTGGGGAAAACATAGTTGGATATAAGGTATGAGGCGCCTTCATGCACGGAATTCATCAGACCACCTCCCTGCGCAAGCCCTTGTAATACAAAGCGGGCCAGTTACCCATCTCTTTTTTTAACACCGTGAGCACACCGGGTCCCTTTAAAATTTGGGTCACCTCGGATTCCGGATCGTTCAGGTCGCCGAATTTGCGCGCCCCGGTGGGACAGACCTCGACACAGGCCGGTAACAATCCCTTACGGACACGATGATAGCACCAGGTACACTTTTCCGCGGTATGGGTCACCGGATGGAGGAATCGTACCGAGTAGGGGCAGGCCTGGATACAATAGGCACATCCGACACAGCGATCGGAATCTACCAGCACAAACCCGTCCGGTGATCGATAAGTGGCCCCCACCGGGCAGACCTGCACGCAGGATGGTTCATGACACATGTTACACAGCTTGGGGACAAAAAATGTGTCCCGGATCTCTTTCTTAATATCGGTTCTCGGTTCTTGGTATCCATCCAAACCGCCCTTGGGCGAATCAACGTAAACGGCATCATCAAAATCTTTCAGATACCGCTCAACCCAGGTCCGGTAGTGACCGTCGGGAACATTGAACTCGCGCTTGTCGGCCACGCAACAGGACCCGCAACCGATGCAGCGGGTAATATCAACAATAAAGGCGAAATTTTGTTTCGCCAGCTCCCATGGGCGGTTACGGATACCCTTTATCTGTTCCGGGACTTTCAGATTCCCGGCACCGGCGGGAAGGACCAGCAGCAGGGAGCCAGCGATGGTTCCCTTCAGGACTTTTTTGATAAATTGTCGGCGATCCTCGCTAAGGGTCGATTCAGGTTGCTCCATCAGCTTGCCTCCTGCATACCAACAATCCGTTTGGCATGGTTAATATACCGTAAAGGCGCATGCACGTGGTGGCACTGGTTGCATATGTGGGTTGTTTTTACTTTTTGTTCTTCGAGATGGGCCGGCATGATGACGGTCTTGATCACTTCCCCGGGGCGGGCCTGGATGGCCCGGTTGTGACATCGCAGGCAGAGGATCTTGATCTCTTCGCCCGTTTTTACAGGGAGCGTCCCGATTTTTTTACCGTTTTTGGCATGGTCGGCATAGGGGCCATGGCAAAACTCACATGAAATCGTACTGTGTTTGCCCGACAAATGGATTTGAGCTTCAAAAGGGTGGCATGACAGGCAGGAAGCATTGGTCCCGTGCCGGATCTCGATAGCGGCAGCCTCTTCAATGGCGTCGGCCCGATAATGTCCGTAAACACCGAACGATTTGGGGGCAAGGAGCTTTTTCCCCGCCAAGCCCAGGGCGACGATAACAATTAACCCCACAACAATTCGCTTCACATGGGAATTATAGGTTGATTGCAAGCCGCCTCCTTAAATCACCCCACCCATTCATGGGCTAATATTACAAGTCATGTAAATGAAATGAATCCAAAAGCGATATGTATCTAATTAATCAGGATGGTCCGATTTTCTTTATTATGCGTGATGCGATTCTACTTCTAATCCTAACTATTATGACATAGCGAGATGGGGTTCGTCAAGTCACATAAGTGTAAAAAAATGTTACAAAGTTGCTATAGGCTTCCAGATAAAGTTTTTGGACTGCGTTATCGGTCGCCCCCCTTCGA
>JAOZUU010000175.1:0-1771 GCA_029938515.1 Desulfobacterales bacterium
GATATCGCCCCGTAAATGCACGGCTGACCAGTGGCTTGACGTAATGCGGAGCGCTCACCTTCAGAAATTACGAACCACGGCCACCATGATGTTTGGCCATGTGGAGGCACCCGAAGATATCATCGACCACCTGTTGAAAATCCGCGCCCTGCAGGATGAAACCGGCGGATTTACCGCATTTATTCCCTGGACCTTTCAGCCCCGGAATACGCGCATTGAGGTGGAACCGGCTACTTCCGTTGAATACTTGCGGGTTCTGGCCTTAAGCCGCATCGTCCTAGACAATGTCCAAAATATCCAGGCTTCCTGGGTTACCCAGGGCGCCAAAATCGCCCAGGTGGCCCTGGCCTTTGGCGCCAACGATCTGGGCAGCACCATGATCGAGGAAAATGTCGTCGCGGCGGCGGGGGTTCACTTCACGCTTCCCGAAGCGGAAATCATCCGTCTGATCGAAAACGCCGGATACACCGCCCGTCAACGGGACTGCTTTTACAATGAAATTGGTCAGGAATCTCGGGCCAATGATCAGGGAACAAAGATCAGGGAACAGGTTTCAGGGATAAAGGATCACGGTAGCAATGGCGACAAACCCCGCTGAAACCTGGCATCGGGCCGGTTGGGTGGTCACGGATCCCGAAACCATTATCCGTGACGGGACAATCCACGTTTCCAACGGACGGATAACGGCGGTAAAAAGTGGAAAAGCCATCGGCCCGGATCCGGTGGTGGATCATGGCCCGGGTGTATTGATGCCGGCACTGATCAATGCCCATACCCATCTGGAACTCGGAGCCCTGAAAGAAATGCTTCCCCGTACCGCAGGATTTGAAACCTGGGTGCGCCACCTGATCAAGGCCCGGGCCGAACTGAGACCCGAAGCACTGCTGGCAGGTATTCAGGCCGGAATTGATGAATTGATCGATACCGGATGCGGCGCGGTCGGTGAAATAGCGACCCTGGGCTTATCCAAAGCTCCTTTTTTCGCATCGATCCTGGGCGGCATCTGGTTCGAGGAACATCTTGGCAATATCCTTGGCGATTTTCCGACAATACCGAATGATCCCAGCGGGAGAACATCTCTTGCCGGCCATGCCCCGCACACGACTTCCCCGGATCTGCTGGCAGGCCTGAAGCGCGCAACTATGCACCGTAACAAGCCCTTTTCCATTCACCTGTCTGAATCGAATCAGGAAGTTGAATTCATTCAGTCGGGAAAAGGCTCCTGGGCCGACCTGCTCCGGGAACGCAAAATCGATTTTTCATCCTGGCCCCTGCCGGCCCGAAGCCCGGTTGATTACCTCGAACAGTTAAATATCCTGGACGAAAAAACCCTGGCCGTTCATCTGCTGCAGGCCGATTCGCAGGATTTTGAAACCCTGACCGCTTGCAGGGTATCCGTGGCCGTCTGCCCGCGCTCCAACCAGCGCCTCCACGATCGCCTCCCCGATCTGATGCGCATGCATGCGACCGGCTTGAACGTCTGCCTGGGAACCGACAGCCTGGCCAGTTGTGATTCGCTGAATATGTTTGATGAAATGGCGTATGCGGCCAAACGATTTTCCTTTCTTTCACCGGAAACCATTCTTGCCATGGCTACTACCAATGGCGCCAGGGCCCTGGGATTGGAGACCGAGTATGGCCGTCTGGCACCGGAATATCGATTTTCCTCTGTTTATGCGCCCTTAACAGCCGCCCGGCCGGAAACGGTGATTGAAAAAATCGTCACCGCTCAATTTTGCGGGAAAGTAGAAATCCTCAATGACTAATAAAA
>JAOZUU010000175.1:1871-6310 GCA_029938515.1 Desulfobacterales bacterium
ATCTACTACGGCCTTGAAAACGGACTAAAGCCGTCATGGGTACGGCTCACGGCCGCCCCGCCGTCGTCTCTGAACCGGTTGATGGCCGAGGGGAAGCTGGATATCAGCCCGGTTTCCACTGGAGCCTACGCTCGCCACACCGATCAATGGCTGATTTTACCCGATCTTTCCATCTCCTGCCATGGCTCCGTGATGAGTGTGCTGCTGGCCAGTAAATTTCCATTGGATGACCTGGACGGCCGCCGGGTACTGATTACCAGTGAGTCCGGTACGGCCGTTTTATTATTGAAGCTCATCTTTGCCATGAAAGGGATAAAGCCCCGCATGCATTCCGGCCCTGTCGGAGATCGATCGGAACCCGCTGATCGACCCGATGCGGTGATGATTATCGGCGACAGGGCCTTGTCCGGAAAATGGGAGCAGAAATATGACTACCTCATGGACCTGGGAGACATGTGGTTGCAATTATCCGGGCTGCCGATCGTTTTTGCCGTCTGGGCCGTCCGAAAATCATTTGCCGGAGAACATCCTGACCGAGTGAAGCAGATGACCGATCTTTTCAGACAATCATGTCGAATGGGACAGAGTCATATGGATCAAATTATCGCCCACGGAACCAAACGGCTGGATCTGGATAAAAACCGGGTGCAAGCCTATTTTGCCGCCATGCAATATGATCTGGATGGGAAAAAACAACGGGCCCTGATGGCCTTTTTCGATGGCTTATATGAACATGGAATGATTGAACGGGCGGCAAGGCTTTCGTTTTTATAGTTTAAACCGCAAACAACGGTTTCCCGCTTTCCGGAATCACCCTGGATTCCCGTCCCCGCTCGAACAGCATCTCAATCGCCGCCGCCCCTTCTTCTCCGATGGACACCGAATCATCATTGACATATAGAGTGATATGCTGATCGATGACATCATCAGCCATCTCCTGGGCATGTGTTTTAACATGACTTCTGGATGCCTCGGGATGATCAAAAGCGTATAGTACACTTTCCCTGATAATTGTTTCGACTTTTTCGGCAGTTAACGGTCCCAGTTCCCGGCGGATTGCAATGCCCCCCAGCGGAATCGGTAAACCGGTTTCATCTTCCCACCACTGTCCCAGATCGAGCAGATCGACCAGCCCATACGATTCAAACGTAAAGCGCCCTTCGTGAATAATCACCCCGTAATCAAAATCACCTTTTGCGACAGCCGGCATGATCCGGTCAAAGGTCATCGGCACGACTTTCGGATGGCCGGACAGATACAGGCCCAGCAACAGATAAGCGGTCGTCCATAACCCTGGCACTGCAACTGTGGATGCGTGAAGACCTGAAAGATCATTACCGGACCGCGCCACGATCAATGGGCCGCACCCCCGCCCCAGGGCCGCCCCGCTTCGAAGCAGCCCATACGTTTCCTGAAATTGTCCGATGGCGGCAAAGGACAATTTGGTTACATCCAGAGCTTGGGCCCGCGCCTTCTGGTTGAGAGTTTCCACGTCTTCTAAGGTCGATCTGAACCGAAGCAAACCGCAATCTACCAATCCGTGAGTCATGGCATGAAAGATGAAAGCGTCATTAGGGCAGGTAGAATAACCCAAGCTTAGATTTTGCGTGATGATATTTTCTTTCTTTAATTATTTCCGAAGCCCTTAAACAAGCCCCTGATCCAGCATGGCATTCACAACCTTGACGAAACCGGCGATATTGGCCCCGATCATATAGTTACCGCTTTCGCCAAAATCCTCGGACGCTTCAAGACAGGTCGAATGGATACTTCTCATGATGGTCTTCAGCCGGTTATCCACTTCCTCTCTCGTCCAGGCCAGCCGCATGCTGTTTTGGGCCATTTCCAGACCGGAAACAGCCACGCCGCCGGCATTGGCCGCTTTGCCCGGTGCATAGAAAATTTTCTTATCCAAAAAGATATCGATGGCTTCAGGGGTACAGGGCATGTTGGCCCCTTCACAGGTCAGCATTACACCATTATTCATCAGGTTTTGGGCATCTTTCTGGTTAATTTCATTTTCAGTGGCACAGGGAAAGGCGCAATCCGCCGGGTGGTCCCACAACGGATTATAGTCCAGGGCCTGATCGATCCCGGCATACTCAGCTTGGGGATATTTTTCCAGATATTCCTTAATTCGTCCCCGGCGAACATTCTTCAGACGCCTGATGAAGGCAATTTTTTTGGCGTCGATCCCTTCTTCGTCAAAAATATAGCCCGATGAGTCGGACATAGTTAACACCTTGCCACCCAGCTCGATGATTTTTTCCACGGCGAATTGGGCCACATTCCCGGCGCCGGATACCAGGCATTTCTTACCTTCCAGGGTATCATTTCGGGTCGACAACATTTCCGCCGCGAAATATACGGCGCCATATCCGGTGGCTTCGGGCCGGATCAGACTCCCCCCCCAGCCGAGGCTTTTACCTGTCAGTACGCCGGTAAATTCATTTCTCAACTTTTTATACATACCGAAGAGAAAACCGATCTCCCGCGCCCCGACACCGATATCGCCGGCGGGAACGTCTGTATCCGGACCGATATGCCGGTACAGCTCGGACATGAAAGCCTGACAAAACCGCATCACTTCATTATCGGATTTACCCTTGGGATCAAAGTCAGAGCCGCCCTTCCCGCCGCCCATGGCCAGGGTGGTCAGCGCATTTTTAAAGACCTGCTCAAAGGCGAGGAACTTCAGAATACTGAGTGTAACGGAAGGATGAAACCGCAAGCCGCCTTTATAGGGCCCGATGGCACTGTTCATCTCGATGCGAAATCCCCGATTGACATGAATCTGGCCCTGATCGTCCATCCAGGGTACCCGAAATATAATTACCCGTTCCGGTTCGGTGATCCGTTCCAGAATAGCTGCCTTTCTAAATTCCGGGTACCGGTCCAGTACCGGTTGGACCGAGCCGACCACTTCTTCCACCGCCTGATGAAACTCCCTTTGAGCTGGATCTCTCGCCTTGATCACATCTAAAATGTCCATTTGGATTTACCTCCCAAAACAGTGATAAAATTGCCGTTCTTTTACACCCGCCGAAAATCGAATGAAGCTCGGATATATTAACTGGATATCAATATCAACTTGATTTTACAATGATGAAAAAACAGTGGGGATTACTTATTTTTCCGCCAGCGAGGATGGGTAATATTATATTTTTTGATTTTATAATTAAGGGTTCGGGGGGAGAGACCCAGCTTATCGGCGGCGTCTTTCTGAATCCAGAGATTCTCTTCCAGGGCGTTTAGGATCAGTTCTTTTTCCGATGCCTGGGTAGGTGAAAGACTTTGATCGATATTATCAGAAGTCGCCTTCTGCTTGGATGCAGGGATAATGATATTATCCATACGGATAATCGGTCCCTCTTGTAGAATGGCCGCCCGTTCAATGACATTGGACAACTGGCGTATATTACCTGGCCACTCGTATTTTTTGATCCGCTCTATAACGGTTTCAGAAAACCCGTCGATCTTCTTTTTTAGAGAACGACAGATCTTTTCCAGCATTGTCTGGGCCAAAGGCTCAATACACTCTTCTCTTTCCCGCAAAGGCGGTAGCCCCACGGAAAGAATGTTAATACGATAGTAAAGGTCTTCACGAAATTTACCGGCTTCGATGAGCATTTCAAGATCACGGTTGGTGGCGACAATAACGCGCACATCCACATGGATGGTCCGGTTCCCACCGACCCGTTCAAAGGCCTTGTCTTCTAATATTCTCAGGAGCTTTGTCTGGAGTGACGTGCTTATTTCGCCAATCTCGTCCAGAAAAAGGGTTCCACCGTCAGCCTGTTCAAACCTTCCTATTCGAAGGCGATCCGCTCCGGTAAAGGCCCCTTTTTCATGACCGAACAGCTCACTTTCCAGCAAGGTTTCCGGTATATTGGCACAGTTAATCTTGACAAACGGCCGCTTGGCGCGTCCGCTGTTAAAGTGAATACTTCCCGCTAAAAAACTCTTTCCAGTACCGGTTTCTCCGGTCATCATGATGGTGGCATCGGTCTGGGCGAATTTTTTTAAAGTTTCAATCACCCCTTTCATGACGGCACTCTTGGCGACAACCTTGTCAAAATTATAGATGACGTCCTGATTTCGCCTGAGATAGTCAATTTCGTTCTTGAGGCTACGTTCCTCTATGGCTTGACTGACAGCATGAGTAACCCGATCCGATGAGTACGGTTTTGCAATAAAGTCGGACGCACCCTCTTTGATCGTTTTTACAACGATATCAGCAGGTTCAACTCGGCTGGTAACAATAACCGGCGTATAGGGAAGATCCGATTTAATCCAGCGCAACAGCTTAAACGGCTCCGGTTGCGACGGCAAATCAAGAATAATCAGATCATAATGGCGATTGTAAATGACATCTTTTATTGTTGTGCCATTGGAAAAAAAATCAAGGTCGTAAGATTCGGCGAGAGAATCGGACAAAA
>JAOZUU010000176.1 GCA_029938515.1 Desulfobacterales bacterium
GATGGTCAGGTCGATGCCGCATTTGGCCGCATGTTCTTTGTAAAGAACGGCGGTATCGACCGCCCCGGTAAAAGCGGCATCCGAGACAGCGATTTCGACCTTCAGTGAATCCAGCCCTGCCTTCTTCAAATGAAATTTGGCCTTTTCCGGATCATACTTGCGCTGTGGTAATTCGGCATAATAGAGCTGCGCACGCCCGATGGGATGATCATTACCGACCTCGCCATAGCCGTGTATAATAGTTTTGACCAGGGCTTCACGATCAATGGCATATTTTAACGCGAGACGTACATCGTTGTTATCAAAAGGCGCTACGGTCGCGTTCATCGGGAGCGTATAGTGCTGTGCCCCTGTTATTTGGGTCACTTCAACCTTTTTATTACGTTTCAACAGATGTACCGTTTTTAGATCACATCGATCCATGGCGTGAATGGCGCCGGTGGATAGTGCGTTTGTTCGGGCGGCGACGTCGGTGATCACCAGATGCTCAATGGTGTCAAAATGACCCCGGCCTTCCTTCCAGTAATTGGGATTGCGTTTGAGTTGCGTGGCCACACCCGGATCGAATTTCTCAACCACGTAAGCACCGGAACCGATACCCGAAGTAGCATCAATTTTGCCATCTTTCGACGGCAGAATAGGCAGATGGTAGTCCGACATCAAAAAAGGAAAATCCGCGTTACCACCGGTAAGTTCAAAAACCACCGTATCTTTGCCGTCGGCTTTAATCGTGTTGATGGCTTTTACAATCGGTTTGGCGGCCGACTTGGAGTCTTTGCCGCGATGATGATTGATGGATGCAATGACGTCATCGGTGTCAAGGGATTTACCATTGTGGTGCGTCACACCGTTTCTCAGTTTGAATCTCCAGGTTTTGGCATCTTCTGATGCCTCCCAATCGGTCGACAGATCACCGATTAATTTGTTTTTGTTATCCACTTCGGTCAAATAGTTATACGCTGCATTGGTAATGAGCTGTGTATAGGTATGCGTGGTGGTGGCCGGGTCCAGTGAGTCTGTCGTTGAACCGGCTCCTATGCCGCATTTAAAATGGCCACCTTTTTTCGGTGCGGCATTAGCGATGGAAGCAAACATGGAGTCGGCCATTGAAATACTGACTCCAGCAGCGATAGCCCCAACCATGAATTCACGCCGGGACATGTGTCCATCTGTTGCAAGTTGTTTTAATTTAGCAATCTTACTCATTTTCTCCTCCTTTGGTGTTAAAAAATTTAACATTTGCCAGTTGAAAAATTAACCCGTTCTCCCTATTTTTTTATCTGATTTTATTTTGTCAAAGTGTATCACTTTTCATTCAATATCTTTTTTTTCATAAAATCTTTGACACTATTTTGATGGTTTTAATATCCTACCTCTTGATTGAGAAGTGTCTTCAAGGGTTCATGTTTAAAAAACCGAACAAGCTCATTTGTAAGATCGCTTTTGCACTGTTCAAATGCGTCTTCTGACAGCCAGGCCGTATGCGGTGTCAAAATAACGTTGTCCATTTCACACAATGGATGATCCGGCCCTAATGAATCAAAGGATTCCACAATGTCCAGCGCAGCCCCACCTATTTGGCCCGACTTCAGCACTTCAATCAGGGCCGCCGTATCGATAAGCTCTCCCCGGGCAGCATTAACGATGGCGGCGCCGGTTTTCATCCATTTCAGCGTATCCGCATTAAGTATATGATACGTCTGTTCAGTCAATGGTGCATGAACACACAGGTAATCGCTAGTTTTCAACAGTGCTTCAAGAGACGTCTTTTCTGCATGATAAATGGGTGTTTCCTTAATATATGGATCGTAAAACATTACCCGAACATTGAATCCTGCAAGCTTTTCAGCAACGGACTGTGCGATCCGGCCGAAACCAAGGAGGCCGACAACACTTCCTTCAAATCGTCTCAAGGGAGCCAGGCAGTTGTAGTCATAACCGCCGGAGCGTACATGGGAGTCGGCCAAGGGGATCTTGCGAACCAGGCTGAGAAGGAGTGCCATGGTATGCTCAGCTACTTCCCGGTAATTATAGTCCGGGTTGTGGCAGGCGAGGATGCCGTGCCGCGTAGCCGCCTGAATGTCGATCAGGTCCGTACCCACATTATTCGTAAATACCAGTTTTAATTTCGGACAAGCCTTGAAAACCGATTCGTCAAGGGGGATCAGCTCGGTAACAATGCACATGGCATCCTTTGCCTTGTCGATGATATCCTGTGTCGTCTTACAACTGTCATTAACAAGGTATGCGTCGACCGCTGAAAGAGCGTTTTCGAAGTCTTCGAGATCACTCATCGAGTTATCGGCATAAAAGACTTTGTGTTTATTCATCATTGTGAGTTCCTTTTACCGAACGATTCTCTCAAACGAATAAGGTACCATTATTTTATTTGTTTTGAATCTGGCTCCATTGACTATAGAATCAATTCCCCAGATGTTCAGGTTATTTAGCTCCCGTTCCTTAGCATCTGATCGGATCGGATTCGGATGAATGAAGCACCATGGATAATGCTTCAATAAAGGTATCCATTTGTGCAGAGGTGCCGATTGTTACCCTGATCATGTGATCATACCCCCAGGCGTTGCACGGACGTACAAGCACCCCCATCTTCAACAATCCATCGAAAACCCTTTGTGCGGGAAAAGGGGTTTCAAACATGAGGAAGTTGGCATGGGAAGGAATGACCCGCAATCCCATCCGGCGAAGCCGTTTTTCTGTAAACGTGCGGTGATGTTTTATCCGTGACACTGTTTTCTTATAGGTGTCCGCATCGTCATTGATGGCTGCCAGTGCCCCGGCAATCGCGACCCGGTTGGCATTGAAGGGTTCGCTGACCGTGTTGATCACTGTGACGATTTCTTTGCCTGCCATGGCATAACCCAATCGGGCCCCCGCCAGCCCATACGCTTTTGAAAAAGTTCGTACGGATATCACATGATGCCCATCCCTGATAAGCGATACACATTCGGGGAGCAACGCACTATCGGTAAATTCCGCGTATGCCTCATCCAGCACCATCCACGTGCGGTCCGGCAGACGATCCAGTAGTCTATCCAGCGCTTTTTTATCCACGATTGTACCCGTGGGATTATTGGGATTGGCAATCCATATCAGCTTTGTTTTTGGTCCAACCCTCTCTTCGATGGTTGAAATATCCACGCGCTCCCTGGTCATAGGAGCGTCGATAATTTTTGCACCCATAACCTTGGATATCTCTTTATAAAGGGTGTAGGTGGCTGCGGGAATAATGACTTCGTCACCTTCTTCGATAAAGCATTTTCCGAGGGTCTGCAGCATGCCTTCGGCACCGTGGGAAACGCAGATGCAATCAGGCGAAATGCCATGAATATGTCCAAGTGTGCGGCGTAACTCCTTGAAGTTAGAATCCGGGTACAGATTCAACTTTACGAGTTCCCGCTTCATTTCTCTTAAGCTTTCGGGGTACGGTCCATAGGGATTTTCATTGGAAGCGATCTTGATAATTTCGCTAAGCCCGAGCTCATTCTGAACATCTTCGATGAATTTTCCCGGCTGATAGGGTTCCATACCATTGATGGAGGGACGGATGCCTGGGGCGGATTGATTTGATTTGGCATTCATCGTCACTTAATTCCTTTTAAATGGAAGGTTTATACAGTCATCGTCATGAATTGCCCAAAATACGCTTGATTTTTCGCAAACTCACATAGACAGTGCCAATGACACAGTTGTCTTGGGCTGACTTTGTTCCAGCGCTTCAAGGATACTATTCATAGAGTCGTTGATATGCCGGGACATGGCCCGTTTTGCTTTTGACAATTCGTTGTTGATCATATGATCGAAAATTTTCAAATGCTGATTGTAGGTTTCGCCCTCGTAGGTTACCCGCCAGCTATCGGACAGCAGGTGCGCGTATCGTCGCAATATGGATAGTTGGTCGTGTAGGCTGTTGAGTTGGGCTTTGAGGGGTTTGTTGTCGGTGAACTCTGCAATAAGCATATGGAAATCTTCATCCGCTTTATTGAATTCATTCCTGTTTCCAGATGCAATCAAATCAGGATAGCCGTCGAGTAAATTCCTCAAAACCTGGATTCGATCTTCATTCAAGTTTTTCAAGGCCAGTTTAACGGCTAAAAGTTCCAGGGCTTCACGAAGCGCATAGATGTCCTCGACCTCTTTAACCGTAAATGCTCTTACGGTAAATCCCCTGTTGTGCTGGCTTTGTACCAGGCCGTGGCCAACGAGGCGAATCAGCGCTTCCCGGACCGGCGTTCGACTGATGCCCAGTTCCTTGGCAATATCCTTGTCTGATATCTTCACATCGGGGAGAATTGTAAAGCTGAGGATCCTTGAACGAATAAGTGAATAGACTTCGGATGGCAGGTCTCTTTTATTCATGCCTTTACTATGTCGACATAATAATATATTGTCAAGTATTCTTTTTTGTATTATGTATAATTTCCAATTGACAACATTTTATTGGGCAGGTAAATGTTGTCCTGTTTATGGTAACTTATATCTGTCCATAACGAGTTGCGCTATTTAACTAAATTCATTAAACCGGACCGCAGAGGAGATCGGAAATGGGGAATGTCAGTCCCTCCATCAATTGCCTAACCCGTGAGCAGTGCGCCCGGGTACATGACGACTCGCTGAAAATTTTGTCTCACATCGGCATTCGCGTGGATTCAGATACGGCCAGAACTCTTTTTTCAAAAGGGGACTGCCGGGTGCACCCGGACAATCGAGTCGTCATCCCCGCCGAAAGGGTGCAATGGGCCATTGACAATGCTCCCGATAGCGTTGAGGTATATGACCGCACCGGTAACCCGGCCTTCACCATTGGACAGCACCCCGACAGCCAAACACGATTCGGTATTGGTGTCACCAATCTTTATTTCCAGGATCCTGAAACGGATGCGGTCACGGCCTTTTCCCTTGACCATGTGGCAATTGCCGCCCAGCTTGCGGGAACGCTGACCCAGTTCGATATGCTCGCCACTCCAGGCATTGCCCAGGATATTTCCCAGCAAACAGCTGACCTGCATGTCACTTTGGAGATGATGGCCAACACGGTTAAGCCACTAGTGGTTCTCGTTTCGGAGCATCACTGTTTTGGTCCGATGCTGGATATGTTCGAACACATCAATGGCAACCTGGCTGACCGACCCTTTGCCATCCCATACGTTAACCCCATTTCGCCACTGGTCCTCAACGATGAAACAACCGAAAAGATGATGGTGGCCATCAACCGTGGATTGCCATTCATTTTCAACAATTACGGCATGTCCGGTGCCACTACACCTATCACTCCCGGGGGAACGCTGGCTCTGCTTAATGCGGAGCTCCTGGCTGGCCTGGTGTTTTCCCAACTGGTCAAAGAGGGGGCACCGGTCATACTTGGAAGTCTTCCGGCAGGGTTCGATATGAGAAGAATGATGAGTCTGTATACCCCCCATACTATGTTGTTAAACCTGGCATGTGCGGAAATGATGGATCACTACGGCCTTCCCCATTCGGGGACATCGGGCAGCGGGCCCGGATGGGGTCCAGATTTATTGGCCTCGGGCGGATTCTGGATGAATCATTTTTCGAGCCTTTTGGGTAAAGTGGGGTTGGCTCCTTTTGTCGGCGGCAATTTTGATTCCATGGTATTTTCACCGGCGGCAGTGATCTATGCCGACGAGGTAATCCGACTTTCCCGAATCTTTTCAGGTGGATTTGCGCTTGATGATGCGTCCGTGGCCCATGACCAAATAAATTCCATCGGCCCCGGAGGCAATTTTCTCATGTCCGAACTTACCGGCACGCTTTTTCGGCAGTTGCCTTACGACAGCCCCATCTGGCCGTCCCTGACCCTGAACCAATGGCATGAAAAAGGGTCGGTATCGGCGGATGCAATGCTAAGGAAACACGTCCTGAAAGTGCTTAATAATCTTGAACCGCCGACGGACCATGACGATCTGATGGAACGTGGCCACTTATTCATTGATACACTTGGCAAATAGAAGATACGGGCACAATAAAACATTGTTTAGGAAATCTCCTTATCAGAAGTTGATACAGAGATGGGTTTTGCTTTTATTGCCCGAAGGGCATTATGTACCAAAAAATAAATAGAAGGACAGCATGGGCAAGATATTAAGACTTGTGGGACAACGACTGGCGATCGGACTGCTTGTATTATGGATTGTTTCCCTGATTATTTTCATGGGTTTAGAATTTTTGCCGGGCGATCTGGCCCAGGAAATTCTAGGTCAATCGG
>JAOZUU010000177.1 GCA_029938515.1 Desulfobacterales bacterium
GAAATTGCACAGGATATCACCAAAGAGTATCGACGCATCTTTCGATATCAGATTTTTATTATCTTGACCAGCGCCCTCGTGATGACCATCCTTTTTTTAATCATGTTTTATGTCGTCCGGCATGGGGAAAGGATAATCGAGAAGCGTGCCCGAAAACGTCTACAATTGGAAGAACAACTCAGTCGGGCCAAGCATTTATCGTCATTGGGAGAGATGACCGCCGGCATTTCCCACGAAATCCGCAATCCCCTGGGAATTATCCGCAGCTCGGCCGAACTGCTTAAAAAAAAGATGGCCACCCTCGAACCGGGCAATCCAATTCCGGATGTTATCGTTGAAGAAGCGACTCGGCTGGATAAAATTATCTCCGATTTTCTAAATTACGCCCGGCCGAAAACCCCCCAGCGATTACCCTGTCGCATCGATGAAATAATCGAAAAAAACCTGGCGTTTTTAGCACCCCAATTAGAGGCCGGTAATCATCAGGTGATAAAAAATTACGAAAAAAACCTGCCGGAAATTTTGGGGGATGCCGATATGCTTTATCAGGTCTTTTTAAATATTCTAATCAATGCCATGCAGGCCATGCCAACCGGCGGAAATATTCATATCAGTACCGTGTCGAATGAAAACACCGTTAGGATTCGATTCGACAATGACGGTGAACCCATCGGTTCGGAGAATATCGAAAAAATTTGGGAGCCGTTTTTTACGACCAAGGATACCGGTACCGGCTTGGGTCTGGGAGTGGTGAAAAATATTGTCGAAGCTCATCAGGGTGATATCCGGATTGAAAACCGACCCGATAAGGGTGTGCGCGTCGAGATTACCCTGCTTGTCCGTTAAAACAGATCCGGCTTTTACTCGAAGCCGTAGGAAGATAATTGACCATGGAAACCATTCTGATCGTAGATGATGAAAAAAATTATCCGCCTATTATCTCCACTGTGCTTGAAGGCGAAGGGTATGAAACGCTGATGGCCAATAGCGGCCATCAAGCCATGGGAATTTTAAAAAATTCGGATGTGGATCTGGTTCTGGCCGATTTAAAGATGCCGGTCATGAACGGTATCGAATTGCTTGAACAGATTAGAACCAGGGACCCGGATCTTCCCGTTATCATGATGACGGCTTATGGTACGGTGGAAAAGGCCGTGGAGGCGATGCAAAAGGGGGCCCATAATTTTATCCAGAAACCTTTTGACAATGAGCAGTTGGTGATTTTTGTCAAAAAAGCCGTGGCCATGTTCAATCTGGTTAAGGAAAACCGCAATCTGCTGAACACCTTTCGCCGACAATACCGGTTCGGCAGCATTATTGGCAAAAGCAAGTCGATGCGGACGATTTTTGAACTGATCCGCAAGGTGGCTCCCTCCGGGGCATCGGTACTGATCGAAGGCGAAAGCGGTACGGGGAAGGAGTTGGTGGCCAAATCAATCCATTTCAACAGTCCACGCAATGAAAAACCGTTTATCGCCGTAAACTGTGCAGCCCTGGCGGAAACATTGCTGGAAAGCGAATTATTTGGCCACGAAAAAGGGGCTTTCACCGGCGCGGCCTCGACACGAAAAGGTCGTTTTGAGGTTGCTGACGGCGGGACGTTATTTTTAGATGAAATCGGCGAACTTTCCCAAAATCTTCAGGTCAAACTTCTACGCGTGCTTCAGGAAAAAACGTTTGAACGGGTCGGAGGAATGAAGTCGATACACGTCGATATCCGGCTGATCACCGCCACCAATAAACGCCTTAAAGAGGAGGTGGCGGCCGGTCGCTTTCGGGATGACCTTTACTACCGGCTCAATGTCGTTCGGATAAATCTGCCGTCTTTAAAGGCCCGGGACGAGGATATTCTTCTTTTGGCGAATCATTTTATCAAAAAATTTGCTGATGAGCGTCAGGCCTCCAAGCCGGTGAAAGGTATCGATCAGGCGGTTATCCGGATGTTCTATGAGTACACCTGGCCGGGTAATGTTCGCGAACTGGAAAATGTCATTGAACGGGCCATGATTCTTTGTCCGGGGGAAACCATTCAGTTATCGGACCTTCCCCGGGATTTTCAGGAAAATGTTTCCCGGCCGTTGAACCTGAAAAACATTGCCGAAGATGCCAATCTCAACGAAACCCTGGCCCTGGTGGAAAAGATGATGATCAAACGGGCACTAAAATTGAGCAACAATGTCCAGGCCCGGGCGGCGGCAGTTCTGGGAATCGGAAAAAGCGGTTTAAATCAAAAAATCAAAAAATACGACCTGGAAATCGGTTCCAAGCAAGCCCATTGAAAAAAAGATGTTTTTCAAAGATTTTCCGAGGCCCTTACCCGGCGATTTTCTCCTTGACGATATCGGTATAGATTGATCCGGTGTGTTCAGTGATGATTTTTTCGTAAAATTCCCGGGCTTTTTCCGGCTTTCCGACCTTTTCATATAATCCGGCCAGATGAAAGAGGGCCTGAGCCATAGCGGGGGGATCGGGCGTGTTTGCAACCATCTCAAAATACTTTATCGCCGCTTCATCATTGCTATTGGCCTCTTGCGCAAGGGCGATGTCGCTTAAAATAAGCGTATGGTAAAATGGATCTTTTTCGAAATCCTTGAGTGATCTTTCATACAAATTGATGGCCTGATCATACCGGCCGGCATTAAAACAGATGTCAGCCAGGGTCTTTCTGGCGACCTTTCCGGCATTTTTCCCAGAGTAATTATCTAAAATATCTTGATAATCCGCTTTAACCGCCTCATAGGCCTTTTCCTGAGTACCCGTTTTTTGCATCTGGACGGCATAGTTGGCATTCGCCCGGCTTAATAAGGTAAACGCTTTTAATTCCGATCGGTTATCAAAGTAACGATATCCGATGCTTGCCAGGACAATTCCCACCAAGGCAATTGCGGCGTAGCTGATCTGCCGGCCGTATTTTTGACTCCATTGAATTACCTTGCCAGAAAAAGTGATGAATTCATCGGGCTGTTTCAATTGTTTACGCTTAATTTTTTTTCCAACCATTAATTCACTCCATTTGGTGAAACGAACTACCAGACCAGAGATTGATAAATCCATCCGGCATCTCCATCGGCATGCCGAATCCGGATCCATTTGCCCTGGCGCTTTTCTACTTTAAACGGGATGCCGCGGTCAACGGTAAATAAAACATCATACTTTGCGCCTGGACCTTCACGGACATTACACTTATCTTTTTTGGTGATCACGGTGGAAATTTTTTTCACCAGAGATTTGTGAATCCAGCCGATATCGTTTTCGTAATCCTTGAACTGATACCATTTCCCGGATACTTTTATGACATTAACCGGGTGATATTTTTCCACTTTCCAAATAACGGCATGATCGGTTCCCGGCCCGGAGCGCACATTGGCCGTGGACCCGATGACTGCCATCCGCTCAGCCAGAACATCCGTTGCCGCGAAGACCATTATAATTAAAACAATCCCACCCAGAAACAACCGGAACTCAGATTTTTTCATATCCACCCCATTGTCAATTGACCGCTGGAGACCAGAAATACTGTTGTGCCGTTTACCAAAAAATTTTCATCCAAACATAAACACTCGCCGGGGCTTGTCGAGCCGTCGAATACCACTCTTTTTGACTGCCTGCAGGGCCGCCCGATACACATCTCGTGAAAGCGGGGCTGCAAGTGCCTTGACTTCACGGGCCTGGCCGCAAGGTCGGTATTGGGCCATGATGTTTACATAGGTATTTTTCGAAATGTCGCGGGCGATAAACGCCATGACCGCCACGGTCCCGGCCAGTCCATTGGGTAAAACAAGGTGTCGAACCAGCAAACCCCGCCGGGCGATGCCCGCTTCGTCAATAATCAGATCGCCTACCTGCCGGTGCATTTCTTTAACGGCACGGCGGGCAACGGTCGGATAATCAGGCGCCCGGCAGGTCTCATCGGCCACGTGACGATCCCAAAATTTAAAATCCGGCATGTAAATATCGATGACCCCTTCCAAAAGCCGCAAGGTGTTCACCCGGTCGTAACTCCCGGTATTGTAAACCAGTGGCACACGTAGTCCTTTATCTGCGGCAATTTCCACTGCGGCCAGAATTTGCGGTATCACATGGGAAGGGGTCACAAAGTTGATGTTATGGCAGCCGGTGGCTTGAAGCGACAGCATCATTTCGGCCAGATCACCCGGCGATACCGTCCGGCCGTGCCCCAAATGACTGATATCGTAATTTTGACAAAAAATACACAGCAGATTACAATGGGTAAAAAACACAGTCCCTGAACCACGGCGGCCCACCAGGGGCGCTTCTTCACCGAAATGGGGATCCCAGCTGGACACGATCGCTTGCTCAGCGGTTTTACAAATCCCCACCTGACCGGCCATTCGATCCACCCGACACCGACGTGGGCAAAGCGTACAATCATTTAATATATCGTAAGCTTCTTGAATAATCTCCCTGAGACGTCCGGATCGGGCGGTTTCAATATAGGCAGGGCTTAAAGCCGCCATTTTTAAAGTCCCCCTATTGAACAGCCGGCCATATACTAGCGGGTATGGCCGGGAATCTCATAAGTTGTACAATTCCCACTGGAGCAGGTTCGGGTCGTCCGGTTGGCCACCCCTGTTTTCTGACCACCGGCATCCATGGCATAATTGGTTGAGCTCAAAACCCGTTCAAACGATTCCGACTTGCATTTGGGGCACTTGACCGTCTTTTCATCATCCGATCCCATAATCAGAATCTCGAAGAATTCATGGCAGTTTCCACATTTAAATTCGTATATCGGCATAATATCACTCCGTGGTACGATTGTTTAATTTATTCCAGCATTGCAATTGGGACGAAGCCCCTAAATTCTATTTTAAAATGGTCCGTTGATTAAAATCAAGCGCTCTCCAGCATCTCCCGGGCATGATCGATGGTCTTGCGGGTGATCTTCTCCCCGCCCAGCATCCGGGCGATTTCCCGAACCCGCTGCTTTTGGTTGATCGGTTCAATTACCGTAACCGTACGGCCGCCCGTGACTTCTTTGTCAATTCGAAAATGATGATTCCCGAACCGGGCGATCTGGGGCAGATGCGTAATACAGATCACCTGATGGCTTGTCGCCAGATCGGCCAGTTTACGCCCGACCATTTCAGCTGTACCGCCGCCGATACCGGCATCCACTTCGTCGAAAACCACCGTTCCCACCGAATCGTTTTTTGCCAGAATGACCTTGAGGGCCAGCACCACCCGCGACAATTCACCCCCGGAAGCGACTTCGACCAGCGGCTTAAGGACTTCGCCCACATTGGGGGCGATCATAAACATGGCCTGATCGATCCCGTTTCCAGTCACTAATTTGTCATCGACGGCCAGATAGGATGGTGTGCCGGGGGCTGCCGGTTGGGCGATAAGTTCCACTTTAAACCGGGTCTTGTCCATCCGTAACGACACCAGCTGCGATTCCACTTCCCGGGCCAGCCGCCGGGCCACCCGGGCTCTTTTTTTTGATAGCGCCCGACATGACTCAGCCAGACGATGGTGCTGTTTGTCTATTTTTTTTTCCAGCGAGGTGATGGTTTCAGATATATTTTCCACCTTCGCCAATTCTTTTTCGGCTGTTTCCAGATGGTCCAGCACCGCCGCAAGAGTGCCCCCATATTTGTGCTTTAGTTTGATCAGCGTATCGAGTCGTTCTTCCACCGCCTCGAGTTGCGCCTCATCAACATTCACCGTTGCTAAATACGATCGCAGGGTTTCGGCCAGATCCTCGGCCGACAACGCTGTTTCGGCAATTTTTTTAGCACTGTTCTCCAGTTGTGGATCAATTCGGCGGGCCTTTTCCAGACATCGCTCCGCTTGGGTCAGCCGTTCGATCGCGGCGCCTTCCATCCCGTATAAGGCGTCAATACTATTGTAAACGGCCTGATGAAGCGCTTCGGCATTTTTTAATCGCCGCTTCTCTATTTCGAGTTGTTCGTCCTCGCCGGGGATAATACCGCTTTTTGAAATTTCATCCCGCTGAAAGGCTAAAAGCCGTATATGCTCCGAGTGACCTTCCCGGATGGCAATCAGATTGTTTAATTCAGCAATCATCGGTTGGAGGGCTGAGTACAAATCATCCACTTTGCCCCTGTGAGAATTCAACCCGCCGTATTGATCGAGGATTTCGAGATGCCGCTCGGTCTTTAGCAGGATCTGATGGGCATGTTGACCCGAAATACTGGCCAGATTTTCAACAATGGTGTTCAGGATGT
>JAOZUU010000178.1:0-4505 GCA_029938515.1 Desulfobacterales bacterium
TACAATTACCATCGAACGGATGAAAAGCGGTGCCCGCTATCACCGTAATCAAACGTTACTATCTATTACTCAATTCAGCCATTTCAAGGTACTGATTAACCCTTGTGATGATATTGAAAAACAGCTTCGACCCGGTCATTGAAGTGAAAAGATCATCTTGATTGCCACAGATTCTGGCAAACTCGGGTCCGATGATTTGGGCCGGGTCCTGGCGTTCGGGGTTTTTTGACAACGCATCCACATACATATCCAGGCGCTCCCTCAGGATTTGGAAATAATCGATATCCTGGCCAATCATCAGTTCGGTGGTTTCGGACAGACTTTGGGAAAATTCGTATATCGCTTTCCAATACATCTCGGAAAGTGGCTCTTTTACAGGGTTATTTTCCAGGTGATAAGTGATGGCCCAACCCACGCTGATTATTTTCAGGATCGGGAGCTCGTATTCAACTTTGACGCGTTTGATGTTTGCCTCTTCGAGCAAATGGGCCAGGAGGTATTTTACATCTTCGCGGTCGATGGCGTAATTGAAGAAGTCCTCACCGGCCATTTCTATTTTTGATTTTTTCTCTTTAGCGTTAACCATGGTTTCTCTTTCAGTATTGATAACGTTGCCCTCATATCGACATCCGGTGTGGCACAGATATTAAGGCGGAGTGAGGATGCTTGAGTTTGTATAACTTGTCAATGTCCCCCTATCCAGTGTGAGTTATGTGGTGATTGATGAGGCGGATGAACTGCTGCAAATGGTGTTCCCGGTGTTGGGCGCCTTAAAGTCGGAAAGATTGAAATTTTGCGAAACAAGGCCCTGCTTGAAGCAGATAGCGGCTTTACCCCCCAAATCCTTTCCGCATTTCAGAATACTGAAATCAACGGCAAAACGGTTACCATTAAAGTTGCCCAAGGACATTCCAGTCCCAATCGGCCCAAACACGGTGGTATGCAACAGCGTAAAGGGCGCAGGCTTAGCCGCAAGGCCGCGTAACAAACGAGACCGCTTTTTGTCATGTTTGTTATGAACTTCTGGGATTAATCCCGGGTCAAGCTGCGGTACCGTATTCGGTGAGGCTGGTCCGCATCATGTCCCAGGCGGGTCTTTCGGTCCGCTTCATAATCCGAATAGTTTCCTTCAAACCACACGGCCCGGCTGTCTCCCTCAAAGGCCAGAATATGCGTGGCAATTCGATCCAGAAACCACCGATCATGGGTAATAATCACGGCGCAGCCTACAAAATTTTCAAGCGCCTCTTCAAGGGCGCGCATGGTGTTCACATCCAGATCGTTGGTGGGTTCATCCAACAGCAGCACATTGCCCCCGGATTTCAGCATCATCGCCAGGTGCACCCGGTTCCGCTCCCCTCCGGATAAAATGCCGACCTTTTTCTGCTGGCTGGTTCCGGAAAAATTAAATCGAGAAATGTAGGCTCTTGCATTCACGTCCCGGTTCCCCAGTCGAATCGTTTCGCTTCCGCCGGACACGACCTCTACGATGTTTTTTTCCGGGTCCAATGCCTCCCGGCTCTGATCGACATGAGCGAGCTTGACCGTCTCGCCCACTTGAATCGTCCCTGAATCCGGACGTTCCTGGTCGGTAATCATTTTGAACAGGGTGGTCTTTCCAGCGCCGTTGGGCCCGATAATGCCGACAATGCCTCCCGGCGGAAGAGAAAAAGAAACCGCCTCCATGAGCAGCTTGTCGCCGTAAGCTTTGGATAAATTTTCGGCCTTAATGACAACACCCCCGAGACGCGGTCCCGGCGGAATGAAAATCTCAAGATCCTTCGCCTTTTCCTCGGCACCCTTGTTCAACAATTCCTCATAGGCACTGATCCGCGCTTTTGCTTTAGCCCGGCGCCCCTTTGGAGACATGTGAATCCATTCCAGCTCCCGGGAAAGGGTCTTCTGGCGCTCACTTTCATGTTTTTCCTGATTTTTTAAGCGCGCCTGTTTTTGCTCCAACCAGGACGAATAATTGCCTTTCCATGGAATGCCGTGCCCTCTGTCGAGTTCCAGGATCCAACCGGCGGCGTTATCAAGGAAGTATCTGTCATGGGTCACTGCAATAATCGTCCCGGCGTAATTTTTTAAATGGTGTTCCAACCACGCCACGGTTTCGGCGTCCAAATGGTTCGTGGGTTCATCCAACAGCAAGATTTCCGGCTTTTTTAAAAGCAATCGACACAACGCCACCCGCCTTCGCTCGCCCCCGGAAAGCACCTTCACCGGTGTATCTCCCGGCGGGCAACGCAACGCATCCATGGCCATCTCAAGCTTGGCGTCAAGCTCCCAGGCATCATGGGCATCTAATTTGTCTTGAACCTCCCCCTGGCGCTGAATCAGCTTATCCATTTCATCATCGCTCATGGGGTTGCTGAAGGATTCGTTGATTTGGTCGTATTCTTTCAGCAAATCAACCACCTCCTGAAGGCCCTGCTCCACGACTTCTCGAACCGTCAAGTCATCGTCAAGCTTTGGTTCCTGTTCAAGATAGCCGACGGAATACCCTTGGGATAAGTTCACCTCGCCGTTGAACTCTTTATCCTCACCCGCCATGATTCGAAGCAGCGTCGTTTTCCCCGAACCGTTTAAGCCCAAGACACCAATCTTGGCCCCATAAAAATAGGAAAGCGAGATGTCCGCAATGATCGGTTTCTTGTCATAAAATTTGCTCACGCCCATCATGGAATAAATGATTTTCTTTGTATCGGTTGTCATCTGTATGTATCCCTTCTTGTCATTTTGATTTTTCTACTATACCGCAACCCGAACGCTTTAAATAGACTGTTTTTTTTCAGCGCTCTTCATCTATCAATCGTTGAATTTCCGGTGGAAATAGAGGGGAATGAAAGGTATGCGGCATGGGGGCATCGGGCGTGAGGATGGACAGGCTTGCGGCGTGCAAGGCCAGGCGGGTGAAGTTGTGATTTTCCGCCAGGTAGCGGCAGGCCCGTTTTGAGCCGTAGCGCAAATCGCCAAGAATGGGATGGCCCGCCAGGGCGGCATGGCGGCGAATTTGATGCCTGCGGCCGGTTACCAGGATGCATTTAAGAAGGGTGTAGTGCCGGCTGTGAGTAAGAGTCCGGAAGCGAGTGGTGCAGGTCACACGCTTGCCTTGGCCCTGAATATTAGCGCGTCCGGCGGCCTTCTTGGTCAGCGTCCAGTGCCATTCTTCCCATGCTTCGCCGAGTGTGATGGGGACGGCGCCGTGGACCACGGCCAGATATTCCTTTTGTACCAACCCTTGCGCAAACTTTTTTGAGAGAAATTCGAATACATCACGGCGGCCGGCCAGCAGGACGAGGCCGCTGGTTTCGCGGTCCAACCGGTGCACGGCATGCAGACCGAATTGGGGATCAAGACCCATCATGTTGTTGGTTTGAAGATAGTGGGCCAGCAGTGAACACAGATCCCGTCCCGGATCATTGTGAATGGTCATCCGGGACGGCTTTTCAACCACCATCCATCCCGGGCCATGGGCTATCACCGGAAAGGGCGGATCGTGCCGTGTCATTTGGGTTCAGCCGGATTGGCAAGGTATTGGGATTGCTTACCACAACAGGAGTAAGGGGTTGTTGACAAATTATACTTGGCCTCTACCCGGGGTCATTATTCAGATATTCCTACCCTCTCAAAAATCCTGGCAATCGCCGATGGTGATACACACATGACCCGCTTCGATAAATAACAATTCTTCCACATTGCCCTCATTTTACCCCCCATCGTCACCTAGGACGGCAGCTTTGCATTTTCTATGTTTAATGAGCGAATTCCGGCCGCCATGGTTGCGTCCATTGTCGCCGTGCGCACACGGAACACGCTTTACACGATTTGTTCCGGGATGGCCGCCCTGTGGCTTTATCAAACTTTGTTGGGATAGAGGATTAGCATTTATCTACAGATTCAACAAGTCCAATTATGTCATCAAACCGGCAATATTCCCGATGTTTCTCAATACAAGGGGACAGTCTATCGGTCGTTCCTTTCATGTCAGGGGAAAAGCATACGCTGGGTCAGGTTAGGCGCTGGAAGTCATTGCCGGTTGTGAACGGCGGTTTGCCTTCCAAGGTCTGGAAGATTTGCGGCGTGGCCAAGTGGTTCGGGTTTTCTCCGTCTTAAAGGTGCCGGCTGCACGGCGATTGCGGGTGGATATCCGCTTGGGGCGGGAAAAATTCAAGTCCCGACGGGATACCGGAACCCGGTAATCGAAATCTTCCAGATGTCTGCGTTCGATAGGTCCCCCCAGGATCCGTTCGATGCTGCGCACCATGCTTCGATCTTCGTCGGTCGCCAGGGTAAAGGCATCACCGGTGCGGGTGGCGCGACCGGTCCGGCCAATGCGGTGAATATAGGCCTCGGGGGTGTCCGGGATATCATAGTTGATCACATGGGATACCTGGGTAACATCGATGCCGCGGGCAGCGATATCGGTCGCCACCAGGATATGGAAAGTGCCGTCCCGGAAGCCATCCAAGGCCGCCTTGCGCCGGTTCTGGGACCGGAAAACT
>JAOZUU010000178.1:4605-6210 GCA_029938515.1 Desulfobacterales bacterium
GCCGTCCCGGAAGCCATCCAAGGCCGCCTTGCGCCGGTTCTGGGACCGGAAAACTAGGCAAAACTAGGGGTCGGGCCACGGTAATCATGTGAAATAATAAAAATAAGGCTTCGAAAACAAGGCTGAAACGGGCTTAAACCCGCCTTTTGGGGGTCAAAAACAGCTGTTTAAGAAGGAAAAAGAGGATCAATCCAATAGACTTTACACTTTATTAAAATGACATCATGCTCTAGAATTACCTTCATATCATGGGTTTGCAAAAGTGATTGGCATTCATCACCATAGAATTTTTACTTTACATAAAGTCGTCTATA
Organism: Desulfobacterales bacterium; assembly: GCA_029938515.1. Classification (GTDB taxonomy): domain Bacteria; phylum Desulfobacterota; class Desulfobacteria; order Desulfobacterales; family QNYZ01; genus QNYZ01. The sequence continues at coordinate 4,920 of JAOZUU010000178.1, forward strand.
TGTAAAATAAGCTTATGATTAAGCGCGCACTTTGGCTGAAAAAGCTTCAACAGGCTTGGAATCGCCGTTCCATTGTCTGGCTGTCCGGTGTTCGACGGGTCGGTAAAACGACGCTGGCCCGGATGCTGCCCGATGCGGTGTATATGAACTGCGATCTGCCCTCCACCGTGCGGGCGCTGGAAGATCCGGAACTGTTTCTCAACGGCCAGGAGCCGGGAATGGTGCTGGTATTCGACGAGGTGCATCGTCTGGAAGATCCCAGCCGTCTGCTAAAGATTGCTGCCGATGAGTACCCGCAGGTAAAAATATTGGCGACCGGCTCTTCCACGCTGGCCGCGACCCGTAAGTTTCGCGATTCGCTCACCGGACGCAAACAGGCGATCCATCTGTGCCCGGTGTTGTGGGAGCAATGCGCTGATCCTTTTGGCGTGCCTGATCTTGATCGTCGCTTGCTGCATGGTGGCCTGCCGGAGCCTCTGTTGGCGAAGCGCAAAGACCCGGAATTTTTCAACGAATGGATCGACAGCTTTTATGCGCGGGATATTCAGGAGCTTTTCGGGATTCGTAATCGGCAGGGGTTTTTGGCGCTGTTCCGCTTGTTGCTTCGACAAAGTGGCGGTCAACTGGATTTTAGTCAGTTGGCTAACCTAAGCGAACTGAGCCGACCCACCGTCAAGGCCCACATCGAGGCTATGCAGATTGCACATGCGATGCATTTGATAAGGCCGTTTCATGGGGGTGGCAAACGCGAGATCGTCAGCCGCCCGAAGTGTTATGCCTTCGATACCGGATTTGTCACTTTTGAGAAGGGTTGGGACAGCATCCGGGATGATGATCGTGGCTTATTGTGGGAGCATCTGGTGCTGGATGCCCTGCGCTTTCGTTACGCGGACGTGGATATTTTTTATTGGCAGGACAAGTCACGCCGCGAAGTGGATTTTGTCATTCGCCGTGAGCGCAATCGGGTGGATTTGGTGGAGTGCAAGATCAATCCCGACAAACTGAATACGCCCGCCATGGACGCCTTTCGCAGCCTGTATCCGATAGGCGACAATTATGTTGCCAGCCCTGCGGTGAAAAAACCTTATCAAATCCGCCGGGGTGATCAGGTGTTCACCGTCTGCACGACCAAAGATTTTTCAAAATGACAGCATACTTGAAAATTACCTTCATATTGATGAACTCATCGAATGGATTAGCAAAAAGTTCGAAGTTAGTATTTTGACCTCCGATATTTCTGAGAGTATTGCTGTTGAAGAGACTGATTTTTGGAAAGAAATGCAGTCAAACA
>JAOZUU010000179.1 GCA_029938515.1 Desulfobacterales bacterium
TAACGGTGGTTCTTTGATTTTTTACGAAATATTGCATAGTGGTTGCCATCATTCACAATCAATTTAAGTCGGTAAGCAAATGTCTTTCGTAAGTTATACTGAAATATATGAATAGAAATAAGGGCAACCGCTATAATGCAGCGAAAAATCATCATTGACACCAGCGTTTACATCGACCTGTTTAACAAAGGACATTATAAAGAGATCATCAATCCCTTTCAGCACGTCACCTACCTGGCTTATCCGGTACTCCATGAATTGTGGATGGGCTTGAAAGATCGCCGGGAAATACGGCTGATTACGGCTTGGCGAGATCGTTTTATCCAACTGAATCGTTTAATTACCCCAACGGTGGCCACACTAGTGCTGATTGGGGAGGCATGTCTTCGGCTCAAAATGGAAGGTAAGCTTGATCCATCACATCCAAAACATTACAACGACGTGACCATTTCTGCAACAGCTCACCAAGTCGGAGCAACCATCATCACAAAAGACGAAAAAGATTTCCAAACCATCCGATCTTTTATTGATTTTGACTTTGAAGGAGTATGCTAAATGAAATCCAATAATGACCCCGTTATTGTCGCTATGGGCCGAAGTGCCATTGGTGATTTTGGAGGTGCTTTGAAAAATTTACGCGCACATCAATTGGGTGCCCAAATGATTCGAGGCGTCTTGGCCAAAGTCCCTGAACTGGATCCGGGGCTGCTTGATGATGTGATTCTGGGGGACTGCATGCAGTGTCCGGATGAAGCCACAACGGCACGCACCACGGCCCTGGCTGCGGGGATTCCCGACCATGTGCCGGCCGTCACGATCCAGCGCCAATGCGCCAGCGCCATGGAGGCCCTGGCCCAGGCGAGTAACCGTATCCTGCTGGGAGATGCGGATTTAATCATTGCCGGCGGTGTGGAGTGCATGTCCAATGCCTTCTACTGTCTGCCCACCGCGCGCTGGGGCGCTCGTTTAAAGCATGGCGTGATGATGGATTCCATGTGGGAAATGCTTCATTCCGGTTCCACCGTCCTGGATCCGCCCGGCTATATCATGGGACAGACTGCTGAAAACCTGGCACAAAAATACAAGATTTCACGGGAAGAACAAGACATCGTGGCCTTGCGCAGTCATAACAATGCCGAGGCAGCGATTGATCAGGATAAATTTAAAAAAGAAACTATTCCGATCACAATCCCCAAGCCCAAGGGAGACCCGCTTATTTTTGATACCGATGAGCATGTCCGCCGGGGATTGACCATGGATGATCTCTCTCGCCTGACACCGGCTTTTGCCAAAAACGGTACGGTCACCGTCGGCAATGCTTCGGGGATCAATGACGGCACCGCCATCTGCCTGCTGGCCGCCAGGGCCAAGGCCCGCGAGTTGGGCTTGCCCATACTGGCCAGGATCAAAGCCCATGCGGTTTCCGGTTGTGATCCCCGCCTGATGGGTATCGGACCGGTTCCGGCCACCCGTAAGCTTTTCGAAAAAACCGGGATAAATATGGCCGACATCGAGCTTGTCGAACTGAACGAAGCCTTTGCCGCCCAGTACATTGCCTGTGAAAAAGAGCTGGACCTTAACCGGGAAATCACCAATGTGAATGGTTCCGGTGTCGGTCTCGGTCATCCCGTGGGTTGTACCGGCGCGCGCATCGTCATTACCCTTTTAAATGAGATGAAACGGCGCGATTTAACATTGGGGCTGGCAACCCTCTGTGTAGGCGGCGGCATGGGCATGTCGATGCTGATTGAAAATGAATAAAAAATATTTTTTGCCGGGACCCTTACTATCCAATCAACTCGAAAAGGGGGGAATTTGATGCCTTCCTGTCGAAGGTGAGGACAACGTCACATCCTGAATGCATTGCCGAATGGGCGATTAATAGATCCGGGAGGTCGGTTTTGCTTTCACGGGCTGAAGAAACAAAACCCTGAATGGCGGATTGGGCTTCAAACTTCAATATCGGCATCAATAAGAGTTCATCTATAGCGTCGAGGATTTCCGTCTTTTGTATCTCATATACGGATTCCAGAACCCAAAGCGTCTCGAGGACAACGATCAGGGGGACCCAAAACTGATTCTTGTCTGCCTCGGCCTGTTTGAAAATTCGGTAAATCGCTTTGGATTGGACCTCATCGTCTTTTACCAGAAATCGAACCAGTATATTCGTGTCTAAGGCCTTCATTGAGAATTGCACTTCAATTTTTTAGCGATCGCCGCATCCATCTTCTCAGTCGATACCGCCTCTATGCCTGGCTTGTGCAATCTGCCGAAGACATCGTCGACTTTCTTGGATATGGGTCGGAGAAGCGCTTCTCCGTTTTTCGTAACGACGAATTCGATCTTATCGCCCCTTCCCAGTCTTAGGGAATCCCGCACCGCCTTGGGAATCGTGACCTGCCCTTTGGTTGTGATGGTTGCCAGGGCCATGCAATATTCTCCTTACATAAATTGATATCTTACTTTAGGGTAAGGCGGATTTACCTGCCTGTCAAGCCGATTATGAGGTTAAGTCTTTATTCGAATACCAAACTTAGGCCCCCGGAAAAAGGATAAAGATTTAAATCAATCCCCGATCCTTGGCCAAATTCAGGTAAGTGGCCACCGTATTGCGCGGGGGGACATAGTGCTTGGCCGGGTCTGTTTCGCGTAACGTCATGGCATCAAAATCGCAGGTAGGCACACACAGACCACAGCCGATACACCGGTCCGGATCGACATAGGCGGTATCATCCACGGTGATGGCATCCATCTGGCATCTTTCCGTACAGACTTCGCAGGCGGTACAGAGATCTTCGTCCACTATGGCTACCCAGTTGGTGGACACCGCCTTGGCCGGCTGATCCAACATCTTGAGGTTCTTCAGGATCTGACAACAACAACCGCAACACAGGCAAATATTGGACGGTTTCCGGGAATTGCCCGGCTGCAGGACCAACCCGGCCTCCAACCCCTGGTTTAAAATGTCACGGGCTTCATCCTGGGTGATGGTGCGCCCCAATTTATTTTCCTCGTAATAATAAGCGCTGGCACCGAAAATCAGGCAGGCTTCCATGGGCTTGCCGCACCCTTCACCGATCAATTCATGTTCCTTGCGGCAGATGCAGGGCGCCACCACAATTTTCGATTGCCCGTTGATAATCTCTTCGGCTTGCTCGTAAGGCATCACCTTCATATCCGCAGATACACTTTTGGATACCGGCACGACTCGCAGCTGCTTGGTGGGATGTTTTACCCATGATTTTTTCATCAGGTGGGGAATGTATTCGTTCATGTCCCGGACCAGGTCTTCGGACAGATCATTAACGTGAAACTCCCAGATGCCGATCACGAATTGGGCCGCGTTGTACTTGGTTTGACCACCCTTAGTTGAACGGAAGATCAGTCCTTTTTTGGCCATCTTTTCGAGTACCGGTGCCAGCTCATCGACATTCTGACCGAGTCTTTCGGCAATAACCGCCGGTGCTTCCGCCAGCATGCTAAGACCCAAAGCGATAGCGGTTTCTTCTTCTGAAAACAAACGTTTAAGTATACGCAGTTCCACACCTGTTTCAGTAGCGGGAAATCCTGCCGGCAGGTGATCCAGATGGTGGGCCAGCTTTTGATAGATGTCGGTCATATGTGACTCCTTTCGTAAACATTTCGAAAATATGTGAGATTTTAATGACCCGTTCAATAGCATTAATCAGTATATTTGCAAGACAATTTCTCAACTGAAATCTCACATGCGATCAATGTGTAACAGCCAGGAATTTCTCCATCGCCGATTGAACGAGAAATTGGTTAATCGTTGCGCCCATAAGATCAGCCGCCTGTATCCGCATATGGTAAACAGGATCGGGGAATCGCGCGGAATTATGATGTTATTTTACGTTATTTATGGTTGATATTAAGAATATAACGTTAAGCATAAATGGCTGATTGACAAATACTTACTTATATGCTTGATACGTACAGGCTTTCTTTCCAGGAGAAGCCCCCAAGCAAAAGACAGGCATTAACAAAAAGCACTTTTTATTATGAGAATCGGAAATTTTCAAGGGAGGTGGTCCAATGGCGGAAGAAAAAACCCTGCTTAATACCCGAGACGTCGCAAAATTTTTAAATATCAATGAAAAAATGGTTTATACCCTGGTCTCCGAGAAGGGACTTCCTGCAAGTAAAGTTACAGGAAAATGGCTCTTTCCGCGCTATCTGGTTGAACAGTGGCTTGAGAACCAGACCATAAATCATCCTAAAACCATGCCCCCCTTGCCACCGTATCATGGCTTGCTGATAATAAGCGGAAGCAACGATATACTTTTGGACAGGACCATTTCTCTTTTTAACAGCCTTAATTCCGATCATCTGGCTGTTTTTGGGAACATCGGCAGCGTGGGAGGACTAAAAGCCCTGGGCCGTGATCTTTGCCATGTGGCATCCAGCCATCTTTTGCAGGATGACGAAGAGGAATATAACTTTGATTTTGTCACTAGGGAAATTGGGGGCGAAACACCCGTGCTGGTAAACTTTTGCCGGAGAGAACAGGGTTTTCTTGTGGCCAAAGGAAACCCCAGGTCGATTTCAACAGTTTCCGATCTTGGTAAACCGAAAATAAAAATTGCAAATCGGCCAGAGGGTACCGGTACACGGTTGCTCCTTGACCGGGAATTTGAAAAGGCCGATCTCGTCGGCACACAGATTGAGGGTTACCGGCAGGAATTCAGAAGCCATCTGGATGTGGCCTTGGAAGTCCTTTCAGGACGTGCTGACGCCGCACCTGCCATCAGGCCTGTGGCAGGATTGTTGGATCTCGATTTTGTTCCCCTTCGCTGGGAGAGATATGACCTTCTTGTTTCAAAGAAGCATTTTTTTGAACAGGGAGTACAGCTTTTTTTAGGCCTTCTTCACGAACCCGAATTCCGGGATATAGCCCGGAACCTGGATGGCTATGACTTGAGTTTATGCGGTAAAATGGTTTTTCCAAAACAAACAAAAATAGAGAAGGATAAAAAGGAGTAGGCGATGAAAAGATTTAAGATTTTATTCAGGTGGATGCTCGTTATCAGTTTTTTGGTACCAGTGGTTATTTTCCCGTTTTCCGTCGGTGCCGAACCACAGGGGAAACTGATAATTTTTCATGCCGGAAGTCTCACGGTTCCCTTAGCCAAGATGGAAAAGATTTTTGAGGCAAAATACCCAAAAGTTGATGTGCTTCGTGAGGGAGGTGGAAGCACAAAAATGGCGCGCATGATTTCAGAGCTAAACAAGCCTGCTGATATAATGGGTTCTGCTGATTATAAAATCATCGATAAAACTCTTATTCCCAAGCATGCTGATTGGAATGTCCGCTTTGCCACCAACCAGCTTGTTCTTTGCTACACTGATAATAGCCGTTTTGCAAAAGAAGTAAACCCGGAGAACTGGTACAAGATTTTAGAGCGTAAAGGGGTCATCTGGGGACATTCCGACCCTAACCTGGACCCATGCGGCTACCGCAGTCTCATGGTGCTGCAGCTTGCGGAGAAATACTATAAGCAACCAGGTCTGTTTGATCGGCTGATTGCCAACCGTCCCAAGAAAAACGTAAGGCCTAAATCCGTGGAACTGGTTTCTTTGCTGAAAACCGGAAACATGGATTACGCATGGGAATATCTTTCCGTTGCGGTTCAGCACGATCTGAAATTTATCAAGCTTCCTGACAATATCAACCTTGGCAATTACAAATATGACGAATTTTATAAGCAGGCAAAAGTTAAAGTAACCGGTAAAAAGCCTGGGACATGGATGACCAGAACAGGAAAATCTTGCACCTATGGCATTACATTGCTTAAAAATGCAAAGAACACGGAAGCTGCGGTTGCCTTCCTGGAATTCCTGATGAACCCGGATGGCGGCTTGAAGATCTTAAAAGAGATGGGACAGCCTCCTTTTATTCCCTGTCGCGTCGCTTCGGAAAAGGCAAAATCTCAGTTACCGGAATCTTTACGAAACCTGGTTGAAGTGAAAAATTAGGGAGTAAAGTAAAAAGCCATTTTTTCACCACAAATCTCGCAGAGAATGTTTTATTAACTATTTATCTCTGCGAGCTTCGCGATTACCCATATAAATTCAACTATTTTTGAAACCGTTATGCTTTACGATGAAAACAAACAAGAGAATTGATCCGTTTTTCTGGATAGCTGTTTTTTCTACTTCTACTGTTGTAG
>JAOZUU010000180.1 GCA_029938515.1 Desulfobacterales bacterium
TCATCAGGAAACAGCACAGCCCAAAGATGTTTTCCGGGTGGCAGCAGGCGAGTAATCGGCTTCAGCCGAAATGACCGACTTTCAGTCGTCTTTAAATCCGCCTGCTTTTAGCAGGCAGGTTGTTTAATTTTTCCGAAGGCCCTTAAACCTGAATTTTGCAAATATTGGGTTTAATCGATAATCACAAAATTTGAATTCAATGAAATAGGAGGAAAAACGCCATGAGGGAAGTGGTGATTGTCAGTGGAGTAAGGACGGCCATTGGAAATTTTGGGGGAGGGCTGAAAACCGTACCGGTCGTTGAGCTGGGCGCAGCCGTCATGCGGGATGTCATCGCAAGGATCGGATTGCGGCCGGTCCCTGGTGATATGGAGCGGACATTTGCACCCGATAAATTACAGGATCAGGGCCTCATTGAACTGGAAGAAAAAAATGCGGATTGGGATCCGGACGCCGTTCCGGTAACGGTGGACGAAGTGATTATGGGCAACGTTCTCCAGGCGGGTCAGGGCCAGAATACTGCTCGTCAGGCCATGATCCGGGCCGGCCTTTGCAAGGAAACGCCGGCAATCACCATCAATAAAGTATGCGGGTCCGGGATGAAATCCATCGCCCTGGGAGCAATGGCTGTCATGACAGGCCAGGCGGATGTGGTGCTGGCCGGGGGGCAGGAAAATATGAGCCAGGCTCCCATGGCCCTGCCCAAGGCGCGTTGGGGTCACCGGATGGAACTGACCGGTGTGGGGGATATTTATGACCTGATGGTATTTGACGGGCTATACGAAATTTTTTACGGCTATCATATGGGCCTCACCGCTGAAAATATAGCGTCCCTTTACGGTATCGAGCGCATGGAACAGGACGAGCTGAGCGTGCTAAGCCACCAGCGAGCCCGGCAGGCGATATCGGATGGTACCTTTGCTTCCGAAATCACGCCGATTACCGTTAAAGTGCGTAGAAAAGAAACGGTGTTCGATACCGATGAACGGCCCATGGATACCGATATGGAAAAGATGGGTCGGTTAAGGCCCGCTTTTAAAAAAGATGGTACCGTCACGGCGGGCAATGCCTCTGGAATCAATGATGCCGCCGCCGCGGTATTGCTTATGTCGGCTGAAATGGCCGAGCGTTTGGACCTTCAGCCCATCGTGAAAGTCAGGGCGTTTGCCGCCGGTGGCGTTGATCCGGCCTATATGGGTCTGGGCCCGGTCCCGGCCGTGCGCAAAGTCTTAAAAGCCGCCGGTATGACGATCGATGACCTGGATATGATTGAACTGAACGAAGCGTTTGCCGCCCAGGCCATCGGGTGCATGCGGGAACTGGGAATTCCCACGGAACGACCCAATGAGCTGGGAAGCGGAATCTCGTTGGGCCACCCCATCGGATGCACCGGTACCCGGCAGGTGGTCACGGGAATGTATCAGATGCAGCGTCGGGATTATGCCACTGGATTGATTACCATGTGTATTGGCGGTGGGATGGGAATGGCCATGCTCCTGGAGCGGTAATCACTTATTTCCTGACAGACCCCTATGTAAGGAGAATACTGGATGGATATTTCAAGGAAACTGGGTATCCTGGTCTTTTTCGGCGTGCCGGTCATCATCGGCGGCGGCATCATGTATGCCCTCTTTGGCAGCTATACAGTCATGTTTATCTATGAAATCGTATTGCTGCTGGTGGCGGGTGCCGTTGTTGCCCGGTGAGCGCCTGGAGAATATTTTGCTTTAGGATTCGTTAGGTCCCCGGATCTCACCGGATGGCTATTTTCGAGGTGTAACCGCCCAGGGGAAGGGACATGGAAAGACCCACCCATAACGATACCATTTTCTGGTTTTTCTTAATTCTCTTCCTGGGATCGGTGTTCCTGCTCGGGTGGCTGCTTTGGCCGTTTATTTCAGTGATCATCATGGCCATTGTGGTGACTGGTATATTTCGCCCGTTATACCGATTTATCTGCCGCAAGGTTAGCCGGCCGGTGGCCTCACTGATTACCTGTGCGGTCATTTTTCTGGTCCTGTTTTTTCCCATTGTTATTTTTGTGGGGATATTGTCGGGAGAGGCGTACGGCCTGTATCAAATGGGTCGCGATGCGGTGATCAGCGATCAGGTGAAATCACTATTGCAGGCCAGTCATCTGCTGGATAAAATCAATCCATTTCTCGCACATGTGAATATCGAGTTGTCCGGGACCGAATTGAATCGTGCGCTGTCGGAACTGGGCAAGCAGGTCGGGTTGTTTCTTTACCAGCAGGCCAGCACGATCGCTTCGAATGTGCTCAGTTTTCTGGCTTACTTTTTTTTCATGCTGATGATTATTTATTTTCTCTTGTTAGACGGCCGTAAGCTGGTGTCTTTCTTGATTGACCTGTCGCCTCTGCCGGTCGAACAGGAGGAAATTCTGATTAATAAATTTAAGGATATGACGGGTGCGATTCTGGTGGGCAACGGCCTGGCCGGGATGATTCAGGGGATTTTAGGCGGATTCCTGTTTTATTTATTTGGCCTGAAGTCACCGTTTATGTGGGGCGTCATCATGGCCCTTTTGGCCTTTCTGCCCATTGTGGGAATTGGTATCGTCTTCGTTCCGGCGGTGGTTTACCTGTTCCTGAAAGGGCGTATCGCGGCCGGAATCATTTTTATTATTTTTTACCTGGTGGTTACGGGCGGGGTTGAGTACCTGGTTAAACCGAAACTGGTGGGACGGCAGGTTCAGATGCATACCCTGATGGTGTTTCTTTCCATTATGGGTGGATTGAAATTATTCGGCATCCTGGGAATTATATACGGTCCCCTGATTGTGACCGCATTTTTGACCTTTGCCGATATTTATCGGGTCAGTTATCAGAATAAAATCTAAGGGCTCGTGCAAAAGGAAAGGTTTCATAAGATGGAAAAGGAGCATACGCCGGAAGTCAGTATTGAAAGCGAAATGAAGCGCTCGTATCTCGATTACGCCATGAGTGTAATCATCGGACGGGCCTTGCCCGATGTGCGTGACGGTCTTAAACCGGTGCATCGCCGCATCCTTTTCGCCATGCGCGAGCTGAAAAACGACTGGAACAAACCCTACAAAAAATCCGCCCGGGTCGTGGGTGATGTCATCGGTAAATATCATCCCCATGGGGACACTGCCGTTTACGATACCATTGTACGGATGGCTCAGGATTTTGCTTTGCGTTATCCGTTTATCAACGGACAGGGGAACTTTGGCTCCATCGACGGGGACCCGGCCGCCGCCATGCGGTACACCGAAGTTCGCATGATGCGCCTGGCCCACGAAATGCTTGAAGATCTTGACAAGGAGACCGTCGATTTCGCTCCCACCTATGATGATTCCATGACCGAACCGACCGTATTGCCGGCCAAAGTTCCCGCGTTGCTGATTAACGGCTCGTCGGGTATCGCCGTGGGTATGGCCACCAATATCCCTCCCCATAACATAGGGGAAGTGATCGATGCCATTTTTGCCCTTATCGATCATCCGGAGATTGATATTCAAGAATTGATCAACCTAGTTCCCGGGCCGGATTTTCCGTCCGCCGGTATTATCTACGGAACGAAAGGGATTCATGACGCGTATAATACCGGTCGGGGTGTGATTCGATTGCGGGCGAGGGTCATGGTGGAAAAGGACAAACGCACTGGCCGGGAGACCATCGTGGTCAACGAATTGCCATATATGGTGAACAAGGCCACGCTGGTGGCCAAGATCGCCGAGCTGGTCAGGCACAAACAGATTGAAGGGGTTCGCTATGTCCGGGACGAGTCGGATCGTGATGGGATGCGTGTTGCCATCGGGCTGAAGAAAGATCAATTTTCCCAGGTGATTGTCAATCAGTTATACAAGCACACGCGCATGGCCATCAGTTTTGGCATTATTTTCCTGGCCGTGGTTAAAAATCGTCCCGAACTGATGACTTTAAAGGAAATTCTTTCCCATTTCATCGCCCATCGCAAAGAGATTATTCTCCGCCGGACCCGGTACGATTTACGCAGGGCCGAGGCGCGGGCCCATATCCTGGAAGGGTTAAAAACCGCCCTGGATCATCTTGATGAGGTGGTCGCCTTGATCCGTCGATCGAAAACCCCCAAGGAAGCCAAGGCGGGGCTGATGACGACCTTTGCGTTGACGGATGTGCAGGCCCAGGCCATTTTGGATATGCGTCTGCAGCGGTTGACCGGGCTTGAGAGAGAGAAAATTGTTGAAGAGTATGTGCAGATATTAAAGGATATTGCCCATTACAAGGAGATTCTTGCCAGTGAACGACTGGTGTTGAACATCATCAAGGATGAGCTTGGTCAGATACGGGAAACCTATGGTGATGGCCGGCGAACCGAGATTGTCGAGGAAACCAAGGAGATCACGCTGGAAGATATGATCGTGGAAGAAGACATGGTAGTGACGATCTCCAACAGCGGCTATATCAAACGGGCCCCCATCACCCTGTATCGAAGTCAAGGGCGCGGCGGCAAGGGCAAAACCGGTATGGGAATCAAGGAGGAGGACTTCGTTGATCGCTTGTTTGTTGCGTCGACGCATCATACATTCCTTTTTTTCACCAATCAAGGTAGCGTCTACTGGTGCAAAGTCTACGAAATCCCCCAGGCCGGTCGAATGAGCCGTGGCAAAGCGGTTGTGAATTTACTTAATTTCGATAAGGATGAAAGGCTCACGACAGTTTTGGCTGTCAAGGAGTTCATCCCGGGATACCAGATCCTTATGGCCACTAAAAACGGTTTGGTGAAAAGGACTGATTTAATGGAATACAGCCGGCCCCGGGTAGGCGGCATTATCGCTTTGAAATTGACACCCGGTGATGAATTGATCGCGGCCAGAATCACTGACGGCACTCTAAACGTTTTTCTCGGTGCTGCCAATGGGAAGTCGATCCGGTTTCATGAATCGGATGTCAGGCTCCAGGGCCGTGTGTCCCAGGGCGTACGGGGCATGCGCCTGGACAAAGGTGACCTGATCGTGGCCATGGAAGTGCTAAGCTACGGGCAGACATTGTTCACGGTCACTGAGAACGGCTATGGCAAGCGGACTTCCATTGATGAGTATCCGGTGCAAAAACGGGGTGGCAAGGGTGTAATTACTATTAAGACCAGTGATCGGAACGGCAAGGTGGTCGCCATTGTCCTGGTGGGCGAAGATGACGACCTGATGCTGATGACTGACAGCGGAAAAATTATTCGCATGCCTATCAAGGGGATCAGCGTTATCAGCCGGAACACCCAGGGTGTCAAGCTCATGGGGCACGCGGAGAATGAACGGGTCGTCGGCGCGGTTCGTCTGGCGGAAAAGGAGAAGTAGTGGAGAAGTAACTGATGGTTAATTTCAAGGTTGATCAATTGAAGGTTGGTGTTATCGGTGGCGGCAGTTGGGGGACCGCGCTGGCCAACCTGGCCGGGAGTAAAGGCCATGCCGTCGATCTGTGGGTATATGAACCCGAAGTAAAAAAACAAATACGATCCCGCCACGAAAACCAGACTTTTCTCCCCGGGGTTACTTTGTCCGCCAACCTGAACGCCACCAATGATATAACCAGGGCCGTTGACCAGAAGGATCTGGTTCTGGTCGTCGTTCCTTCCCATGTCATGCGGATGACAACCACGCGATTTAGCGATCATCTTTCAGCGGATGCGATTCTGGTTTCCGCCTCCAAGGGGATTGAAAACGATACCCATTTGACCATGACCGGTGTGATCGGGGAAACGTTACCGTCTCTGTCACCGGATCGGACGGGTGTTCTTTCCGGGCCGAGTTTTGCCCGGGAGGTAAGCAGGGAAGTCCCGACAGCCGTGACCGTTGCATCCAAAAACCAAGACACGGCCGAGATTATTCAACGTGCTTTAGCCACCCCGTTTTTTCGTATTTATACCATCGACGACGTCATGGGAGTGGAACTGGGCGGCGCCGTAAAAAACGTCATCGCCATTGCCGCCGGTGCCATCGATGGGCTCAAGCTGGGACAAAATACCCGCGCCGCCCTGATCACCCGTGGGCAAACCGAGATTCGGCGGTTGGGACTCCACATGGGCGCCCAGCCGAGAACATTTACCGGTCTGGCCGGAATCGGCGATCTGGTGCTGACCTGTACCGGTGATCAAAGTCGGAACCATACCGTAGGGAAACGGATCGGGAAAGGCGAAAAATTAGCGGACATTCTGGCGGACATGCAAA
>JAOZUU010000181.1:0-1374 GCA_029938515.1 Desulfobacterales bacterium
TGAACCGACGCCAGGGCCAGGGCCAGTCGACCCCGGGTCGCGGTCAGGTCACGCTGAGCTTCATTTAACCTTACCAGGGAGCCTTGACCGGCCTGATATTCTTTTTCCACCAGATCCCGCTGCTCTTTCACCAGCCGTGCGTTGTCACGCTGAAGTGAAAGCTGTTTCTGGGCGGCGATCAAATTCGTCAATGAAGATCGTACCTGGGCGCTGATTTGAATCCTGGTATCCGCCAATAGCCTGGTTTTTTCAGCCACCCGGGCCTTGGCCTCATCAACGTTGGCGCGCCTGAGACCGCCTGAAAAAAGGTTATAGGAGAGCGCCACACCCAGCGTATTTCCAAAGTCATCTTTTTCAAGGCTTGCATCTCCGGGACGCTCCCCATCCACGGAAGCTATAAAGTTAATATCCGGATAATAGTCCGACCTGGCGATTTTGACCGTCAAATCGGCCTGGATCAGATTGAGTTCATCTCGCCGAATACCCGGGCGATGTTCAAGGGCGTAATCGATGAGCGGTTTTGGATCCGGTGGCTGCATGTCCCAGTCGGTTTCCGCCGTCAACCGGGCCAGTTTCAGGTGGGATGGAAACCGGGCTTTGGGAATTCCCAATATGGCTGCCAACGCATAGCGCGTGGATTCATAAATCTGTTCCATCCTGATTTCTTGAGTGCGCGCTGCATTGACCCGCACTTGAAAGTTAAGCTCATCGCTGAGCGAACCGGTGCCGCTGCGTTGACGGGCCTGCGCTTCGGTGAACTGGCGCTGGTTAAAGTTCGCATCCGCCCGGGCAATGACCCAATTCTCAAAAGCCAGTTGAGCCGTATAGTAGGTTTTGGCCACCGAAGATAGAAGTAATCGACGGACTTCCCGCTGGGCAGTTTTGCTTTGGTTGACACCCGTGCGTGCGGCCACATTTTGGAATTTGCGTTCGAAACCGTTAAACAGGACCCAGGTGGCAAACAGCCGGGCGCGATAATAATCCTCGGGATCTTGGATATCGATCGTCGGGTTAAAAAACCGGGCCTGGATAACCTGTTCTTCGTAAACGCGATCCGCCAGGGACAAGCGCGAGCCTGACATCGTGGCATCCAGGCGGGGCCAATAGGTTGAGCGGGCCTGATTCAGACGCGCCTTGGCCTGACGGACCCGGTCCATCGCTGCGGCGATCGTGGGGTTGCCTGTAAGGGCGATGGTGATGGCGGTGTCGAGGTTCAGGACTTCAATGGTATTAATATCCGGTGACTCCGCCGGCTGGCGTAACTCTGCCCAGATAACTTCTGTTTTAAGTACGAGCACCGTTATACCAAAAAAGCACACGAAAAGCGTACGGAATATCAGTTTGAAAGATTGCATCATCATCTCCCGCTCGATA
>JAOZUU010000181.1:1474-6152 GCA_029938515.1 Desulfobacterales bacterium
GCCAGCGGATCCACATGCCGATCGCGCGCCGGTTCCACATCGAGGCGCCTGGGCCAAACCCCTTTTTGGAGGCGATGGGCAATCAGCCGAAAATCGCTTAGAATTGCCAGCAGGCTGGGAATCAGCACCAGGGTCAGCACCGTGGCAAAAACAACGCCGGCGGCGATGGAAAGGGCCATGGGGATGAGGAACCTGGCTTGCAGGTCCTGTTCCATGATCAAGGGCGCCAGCCCCCCCACGGTACTGAGCGTGGTCAGGAAAATGGCGCGAAACCGCCGGGCACCTCCCTTCAGAATCGCATCGAAAAAAGGCATCCCCTCGGCCATGTTCTCGTTGATGCGTTCAATTAATACGATGGCGTCGTTTACAACCACTCCGGTCAGGGCCACCATGCCGAAAATACTCATCATCGACAGATTGTAGCCCATCAGCAGATGTCCCAATACTGCGCCGATGATCCCGAAAGGAACGGTGAACAGAATAATAAACGGCTGGGCATACGATCGGAACATGGTGGCAATAATAATGAAAATCCCCAGTACGGCCATGGGGAAGCTGACGTACAAGCTGGAAAATGACTCCCGCATTTTTTTCTGTTCACCCTGGAGCGCGATCCGGATACTGGGGTATTTGCGTGTCAGCACCGGGAAAAAATGGGTGTTCAGCTCGGCCAAGATTTCGCCCGCATTGGCCTTTTCAGTATCCACACCGGCATAGACGGCCACCCGCCGCATCCCGTCGGTACGCGTTATGGTGGCATAGCCGGGAGAAAAAGAAATATTCGCAACCGACAAAAGCGGCACCTCATACCCATTCCCGGTCCTGATCCGAATCTGTTCAATATCCGACATTCGTTTGCGCTCATCGGCCGTGTAGCGTACCCTGACCCGGACATCGTCCCGGCCCCGCTGCAGCCGGATGGCTTCGTCACCGTAATATCCGGCATAAACCTGCTGCGCCAGATCTTTCACGGTCAGCCCCAGAGTCCGCGCTTCGGGTTTCAATTGGAGCCGCATCTCATGTTTCCCGGGTGCAAAATCGGAATGGATTTGATAGACCCCTTCAAATCGGGCCAAGCGGGCCTCCAGATCATCAGATGCAGCCAGAATATCATCCATATCATGGCCCTGCAGCCATACTTCAATCGGATCACCCGGCGGTCCCATTTGAAGACCGGTAAAGGTCAAGGATTTGATGCCGGGGATGGATCCGATTTCCTTTTCCCAGGCCACCATTAAGTCTTTTGTATGAACGCCTCGCTTTTCGGATCGCAGCAGGATGGCCTGCACCGACCCCCAACTCGGTCCTGTTTTAGGTAAATCCTCCAAAGTTTGTCCCACCAGGGCAATCCGGTTCTCGATCAGCGGTTCGCCGGACAACGTTTCTGTCTGATCGGCCAGGCGCAGCAATGCGGCGTCCACTTTGTCAATTGTTTCAGCGGTCACTTCAGGGGGGGTACCGTTGGGAAATTCAACATGAGCGGTCATGACAAACCCGTCGATTTCCGGAAAAACTTCAAACTTGACAATGCCGCTTCGTACCAGGCCGACGGTCAAAAGCAGGATGCTGATGGCCGTGCAAAACGAGATGTATCGCCAGTAAAGCGCCTTACTTAAAAACGGCGTATAGATGCGTGCGACAAACCATTCCAGGCCTGAAGCGGTCAGCCGGTGCAGCTTTTCGAGGCGACGGGACAGAGGGTTAAAATTTTCCTCGGGGGCATTGGGGTCCGGCAGGTGGCTCAGGTGTGCCGGCAACAATAACAGACACTCCACCAGGGAGATGGCGAGGCAGGCAATGACTACCGCCGGCAGGATGGAGATGAATTTGCCCATGATGCCGCCCACGTAAAAGAGGGGGATGAAGGCCACAATCGTCGTGATCACGGCGGCGATCACCGGCATACCGACCTCGCTGACCCCGTCGACGGCGGCTCGAATCGGCGGTTTGCCCTGCTTGCGGTGGGTATAGATCGCTTCACCCACCACAATGGCATCATCCACAACGATTCCCAAGACCATAATCAGGCCGAAGAGGGAAATCAGATTGATCGTGCCGCCGATCGCCCATAGAATCGCCAGGGCGCCGGAAATGGAGACAGGAATTCCCATTCCGCTCCAGAATGAGAGACGGGCGTTTAAAAAGATCCATAAGAGCAGAAAGACGATACTCAGGCCGATGATCCCGTTTTTAACCAGGAGATTGATCCGGGCGCGAAGCATCTCCGTATTGTCATACAAAACGTTCAGGTTGACACCTTCGGGAAAATGATATTGTTGTTGGGCGATAAATTTTTCCACCGCCCGGGAGATGGCCAGGGCATCTTCTTCCTTGGTCTTGTATACGCTGATCAACACGGCGGGTTCGCCGTTAATGGTTGCCTGAATGGGATCTTCGGTAAATCCATCCCTGATTTGGGCGATGCGGTCCAGGGTGATAATTTCGCCTTCGGGACGGGCCAGCACGACGATATCGGCCAGTTCAGCTCCCGTGTATTTACGTCCCATGGTGCGGATACGGATTTCTTCGCCCTGGCCGCGAATGGTACCCCCGGCCAGATTAAGATTGCTGCGACGCACCGCCGCGGTGACCGCCTCAAAAGTCAGGCCATATTGACGCAACCGTTCTTCGGAGACCTCGATGCCGATTTCGTATTGACGGGCTCCGAAAATACCGACTTGCGAGACTGAAGGGAGTTGCTGAATCTGATCTTTAATCTTTTCCGCCCATTCCTTGATCCGCCGTTCAGACATGCTGCCGGAAAGGTATAAAAGAACCACCGGGTCTTTTAAGGTAAGCTCGGTAATCACCGGCCTTTCCGCGTCCGTTGGAAAAGTAGAGATCGCATTGACTTTGGTTCGGACCTTATCCAGCACCTTGTCCACATCGTAATTTTCCCTGACTTCAACCAGGGTAGTCCCCAGGTTTTCTTCGGACCGGGTTGTGTACTGCTTGATCCCCTCGATCTCCTCGATGGACTCCTCGATTTTTTGGCTGACTCCTTCTTCCACTTCCTCGGGGTCGGCACCGGGATAGGGGACGGTGATGGTGATCATGTCGAGCGAAAATTCAGGAAAATTTTCCTTGATCATATGATTAACGGCAGTACCGCCGGCCAGAAAAATGAGGACCAGGACGATATTTGCGAAGACCGTGTTGCGGGCAAAGGATGCCATTACACGTTTCACGAGTGAACCTCCCATGTTAATTTATTGAAGATTTTCGATTGAAGATTGACGATTTGTGGAATCGGTTCGCTCTATCATTTTTATAGAATTGTTAGAATACCTTCAATCATCGATCATAAATCACAAATCACCAATGGCCTAATCTTCAATTTCTAGAAGGGCATTTTCCAGCGGATCGATCAACCGGGTGATGATCACCCTGTCTCCGGGGTTGAATCCTCCGGATATATAGGCGAATTCACCATCAACCCGGGCCACCTGGACCGAAACGGTTTTCAGACGGTCATTGACCGAAATAAAGACCGTGTTTTCAAAACTAACCGCCTTGCGGGGAAGTCGATAAACGTCTTCCAGGGTTCGACCGGGAATCCTCACCTCGCAAAACATTCCCTCCACCAGAGGGAGTTTTTTGGCATCACCGGATAAAGCGGATTTGGCATCCACCCGAATCGCCACGGTAATGGTCCGGGTTTTCGGGTCGAACTTGACGACGCGATGCAGCCTTCCCTGCCAGTGATGGCCGTCTTTATCCTCGGTCCAATGGATGGTACACGGTAAATCCTCCAGTCCCGCAAACCACGCAGTTTTATTTTCGGTGGAAGCACCATCGAAGCGAAGCCATTGGCGAGCGTCCCGGCTGTCCAGCGGAACCCGTATTTCAAGGGTTGCATCGTCCGCCAGCGTTATTACCGGTTGTCCCGGGGTCACGTATTGTCCTTTTTCAATATTGACCGACTTGATACGGCCGGTGAAAGCGGTTTTCACCCGGCAGCGCTCGAGATTGGCATCGGCAAGGAGCAAACGTGCCCGGGCCGAGGTCAGGCTGCTTTGCGCTTCTTTGATCCGCATGGGATACAGCGTCACGGCCTGGTCCATCTGGTCGACCCGATCCACGGTGGAATTATAGGCCTGTTCGGCCCGCTCCATGCCGGAACGGGTCCCCACCTTGTCGACTTCATACAACTTACGGATTCTTTCAAATTCCGCCTGGGACAGGTCACGATTGCGCTGGAGGGTTTTGAGACGTTGCGCATCGATGGCGGATTGTTTTTCAAGCCGGTGAATGGTACTTTGCCACTGCGCCACGGTGGCCTTGGCTTCTTTAAAAGACGCCTGGTAATTAATCGTGTCGATTTCAAACAGCGTATCTCCGGCGGGAATGATCTCACCCACTTCCAGACGGGGGTGCACGGCCATGATTTTACCGGAAACCTCGGGAGCAACCGCCACTTCATTGAGCACCCGCACCTCGCCGTAGCCAGTGATAAAAACAGGCACATTCTCCGGCCGAACTTTCATTGTTTCGACCTGCAGACGGCGCTCGGTAACCGGTGACTCGGCCGGCGGTTTTTTCAAACTGGCCAGTTTCGACATACCCATCACGCCGAGAAAAAGTACCGTCAGACAGACACCGACACGAAAAAGGATATTCGCAAGCGGTTTGGTTTTTTTTTGACTTTTATCTGAGTCCATTTGTTTCATCCCTTTTT
>JAOZUU010000182.1 GCA_029938515.1 Desulfobacterales bacterium
CCCAGCTCGGATATAATCTGATAGCGTCCGTACTGCATGTCGCTCATAGCGCTAACCGTGTGGTTGCATGTTCAGTCATGTTCCTGAATCCGTGAGCGTTCGCTGGTGGCACAGATTCAGGATGTTTTTATCGAACATAATCAATATTAGCCTTAATAAAAGCGATCACCGATTCCATGGGAATCAAGAATCCCACCGAATTCTCTACCCGATGCCGGCCTTTGACCACTGCCACCAAGCGACCCTGTTCATCAAAAACTGGACTGCCGCTATTTCCGGGCAGAATCTTCATTTTAACCTGCCACAATAGTTGACCGGCGGCCCGGCGAGGGGGGGCATTGACGATACCGGGGGTTACCATCCCCCTATGATTGGTCGGACAGCCGATGGCATATAACCGGTCCCCCAAGCTGAGCAGGTTTCGGCTTTGCGTGAAGAATATACTGGTTGGCGATATCGATTTCACACGAATTAGCGCCAGGTCCACCTTCGGATCCAGCTGGACCACCTGTCCTGAAATGTCTCGGCCATCGGAAAGCCCAACGGTAATTTCCTGAAACTCCATCAGGTCGTGGGCGGTGGATATCACCAATCCTTCCCGTGCGTTGATAAAAAAACCGGATACCTGTTTTTGATTTCCACCGGTCGTTATGTGAATACACACAACTGATTTGATATGGACGCGCACCTTTTCGGGAATCGTGAGGGCATAATTATCTTGGACCCGATTTGAAGATTGTAACGCTGTTAAAATTCCGGCCCATAATTGATCATACGGATCAAGGGCGCCGGCATCGCCTGGCGTCATTCCATCGAATCCGGTCCAATCGGCGGTAACGTGGCAGGCCAGGGCGGATTGAGGACGAATCACGATCTGCCAACGCCCGGTTCCTTTTTCAGCCCAAAGATCGGTTCTCTGTGAATTGGAATAGGGGGTGTGCACACGAAAGCCGGTGCCTTGCAACCAGTTTGTCACGGCCTGTTGCACCGTTTTTGAAGGCGCCGGGAACGTTCTTTCCCGAATGGATGCCTCGGTTTTGACCGGAGATATTAGAACAAAACTCAATAATAGCCAACCAATGGCCGAATTTGTCTTTTTTCCCATTATGTTTTATCCCGCATCCAGAGTATTCTGGTAATCGATAACCCAAATCACCTGAGATGGCAATTGAAATTTTTACGGGACCGGATGGATAATTGTGAATTTTCTTGACATTATGGGGGTCCATCAGGCAATAATTTATAGAAAGCGTAGGATTCAACTTAGAATAATTTACTTTTCAAACGCTGAGCCCCTTACGCATTAAATCCATATTTTATCGCTGAGTATTATCATATGCCTGACAAACCGGTTATCGTCGTTCAGCTCGTTCATATTGAAGGCCCGCTGAAGGGAAACATCGAAGTGTGTACCGATCCGATCATTCGAATCGGCCGCCACGACGATTGCCAGATTTGTTTTCCCAAAGACCTGACCCTTGTTTCCCGGAATCATGCGGAAATCGTTAGGGAGGGAAATCGGTTTAAGCTTATCGATCACAGCACCAACGGGACGTTTGTCAATGGGAAAGCGGCCAAGGAGACGGTTTTAAAAGAAGGCGATGTGCTCATGATCGGCGATGGCGGCCCAAAGGTCAGCTTCCTGACCGAGATAAGAGCAGCCGGGGCTGAAACCCCCGGCGGCGCCCCCAAAGAAGCACCCGTCGTGCAACCACCTAGCCGGCCGGCACCTTCACCCCCCAAGCAATCGCTTCTATCGCAGGCATCCGTGAAACAGAGACCTTCCATGGGTTCAGAGCCGGAACGAGGACCCGATCCGGCCGACGCACAGGTTCAAGCCCCCCTGGTCATTCAATTCGGCCCCACCATTCAATCATTTAACATGCTGCCCCTGGTTATTGGCAAAAAAGTCGATTGCGATTTTATCTTGAATCATGCCGATATCATTGACCGGCACATTCAGATTTTTTTTCACGAGAACAATTACTGGGTAAAGGATCTGACGGGTCAGGGCCTGATCACCATTAACGATGCTCCAATAGGTGCAAAAACCCCTCTTAATCCCGGCAGCCGGCTATCTTTAGGTCCCCGAGGGCCGGTTTTCCAATTTCTAAGCGGTGGACGATTGGTGGAGGTAGCCGATCAACCAGCCGAAGCAGCTTCCCAGGAATTGCCGAATGCACCGGAGACCCCCGGGCAGGTTACTCCGGGGCCCCGGCGTCGCGGAAAGGGTCGGCTGATTTTATTTATTGGTTTGTTGGTTATTCTGATTGCGTTGATTGTTTGGCTGTTTTTTAACCCCGGTACCATGGATGGCGCCATGGCGGGCGAGTTAAAAGAATGGTGGCACCGGCTGGTTGAAGCGGTTCGGCGGATCGTTGGATAACGAGTAAAAGCTCTAAATATATTGTCTGAGCGTATCCTTCAAAGGATCATTCATTTTTTCCACGGCATCGGAGTCGATGATCTCTTGAAAAGCCGGAATCCCCGACAGCTGGGTCACCTCGGTGATAAATTCATCCGAAGGGAGGAAGGTTTGCAGTGGAACGGTTAGAATCACCACGGGCAGGCCGCCAAGATCATCGATCTTTCGGATTTCAACCTTGTATCTCAGATCCTGAAGAAGTTGTTTTAATGCCGGGCGCTGCTCAAGGAAAATACCCATACACAGGTGATTGATCAGGGACTGTTTCATATCTTCAGCCTGGCGGGATTCCGTTCCGGCCACCATCCCCATGAGTCGATTGAGAGAACATTCGCTCTCATAAGACAGAATATATCGCGTGGGAGAGCTGATCGTTATTGTTTTCGTTCCATCCTCACCCAATTGAACAATATACTGAAAAGGGATACATTCCAATTGATCGGAGATTGCCGGCAGGGGCGGAACCAATTTTTTTCGCAATCCAAACGGTTTTTCGCTAATGGCTGCGTATCGCTGCTGCAGATCGGCAAAGGCTTTATCGGAACCCAGCACATCTTCCTTCAGAACACTTTTTACATTGGTTCCCAGCAGTTTTCGAGGAACAAAGAGCGGTTTTAATACCGACAGATGCGCCTGGAGGCTCTTTTTTAGGCCATCGGCAATTTTTCCGGTAGTTTTCCGAAGATTTAAAAACTCTTCATTGTCCAGATCTTTCCTCGGCACATCTTCAATAGCCATGATAATCCCCCAGATTGATTGAGAAATTTAAAGAACGATAGCATAGTTGTGATAAATCTGTCAACAATTCTTCTATCCTTTCGCGGCTGTGTCCGAACCCGCTTGAACCGAGGCCAAAGGATTGTCAAAGTCAAACCCGAATAGCCGGGGATTTTCACCGATGACGGCCGCCGAGAAAATATAAAAAACATAATCGTATGTTTGTTTGGGGATTTTTTCCTTGTAGTTAAGCAGCAGGTTCCAGAAATTACGCTCACGCGGGTTCTCGGGGATTTTCCGGATCAGCCTGATTACCCGGTTTTCTCCCCAATTGTATGATGCCATGACCAGAAGGCCCGAGGCCTGGGCGTCCGTATCGTAAATATCACGCAGGTATTTAGCCGCCGCCAGCGTCGCTTTTTTCGGGTTATGTCGATCATCTTTCGGGTCGGGTCGGGGCTGTTTGACCAGGGGCCCTGTTTTTAATCCGTATCGTCGGGCCGTTTCCGGAATAAATTGCCACATCCCCTTGGCAATCCCCCATCGGGTTTTGGGACCGACGGCATTCTTATTAAAATTGCTCTCCTGGAGTGCCAGGTAGAAAAACGCCGGCGGCAGATCATACGTCGCCAATGTGTGACCGATGGTACCGATATACCCATTTTTTTTGGCCCGCGCGATCGCTCTTACCAGGCGCTTACTCGATTTCCACTTGCCGATATATTTTAACACTTCCTTAGCAAAATCCGGCGGCACATCGATTTCACATTCCCCGAAGGTTCTCGCCGTTTGAAGAATCAATCGTTCTTCGGAACTTATGCCTTTTTTGTAAACCTTGAGCGCATCGATAAAACGATCGTAATTTTTTGCCATTTCCCGGCGCTTGGCCTTGTATTTGTTGACTTTTTCGAGGGTTTCCTTGTCTTTTGCTTCCCGGGCAATCTGCAATACCTCGGAAAATTCCAGCTCCATAGCCTTCATATTATAAAAAATTTCTTTGGCCAGTATTCGCTGTTTTTTGAGCTGGTTATGTTTAACGGTGGCAAAAATGCCCACCCCAATTAGCAGACAACCAATCACACCGATGATGGTAAAATATTTCCCTTTCTGTTTTTTTTGGACCTGGGAGAAAGCCTGCCGGATCATCATCGTATGCTCGCCGGCGTTGCCGTCGTCTTTGTCTTTTAAGTAATGATCGCGGTAATAGGTGAGCGACTGGGGGTCAGTTTCAGGCGTTTGCCGCAATTCGGCTTCTTCAAGAGAAATAAATAAAAGTGGGCCATCCGGACCAAGCTGAATCAGAGCCCCGTTTTTCAACGGCTCTCGTTCAAGCCGCCGACCACCAATAAAAGTTCCGTTGGCGCTATTCAAATCCTGTATCCACCACCGGTCCCCGATAAACAGGACTTCCACGTGCTGGCGGCTCACGACATTGTCATTCAACTGGATCTGGCAGGTACTCCCGCGCCCGATACGAAAGGCTTCGGTAAAGGAATATTTTTTCTTATCCGAATCACCTTTTTCAATATGGACATGGAATGTGGGCATTTTTCAAAAGTCTCGATGCATCATTGCAACTATATTCACATTTTAGTATGTTGTTTCAGACGAATACTATCACACGCAGGCAAAAAAATGTCAATAAAATCGAGTAGCTCTCTATTTTCATCATAAATATGGAAACCGGCATTCGACCATGACACTATATATTCTATTAAAATTTAACCTCGAATAAACACTGTGTGAGGCATGCCTTTGTCTGAGAACGATATACAAGTGATCAATCAAAATAGATCATTCCGCGGTTGGAACTTGGGAATAGTGCCACCCGACAAGAGGAGGCGAACCGTCTTCCTGCCTGGGAAGGCAAAGTGCGCGGTTTGTGGGCGTGGCATCACCGATCGTGACTGGCGATTGTATCAGACCTGTGACTTTTGGAAATGCCGAGTTCAGCATCGGCGGCAACAGCGGACGTTTCGAACGGAGATCGACGAGCACGAACGCCGCCAGCGAGAGGAGTTTGAGAGACGGGTCTGCTTGTTACGCGACAAGGCAGCGGGTTTGCTGGGGATCGACGGGCCGGAGCGCTTCGTGCCTGCGGTAGTCCCGGCCTTCCAGCGTCCCATCACCTACCTTCCGCAAAAGCGGCGATTCGCGCTGGGCGACCACCTGAAGAGCCTGATCGCCGAGGCACACGAGAAACGGAAGGTGTCGCCAGACGACCATCCGGACAACGCGGCACCGACGATTGCGCCCGATGCGAACTCCAAACCCCTTCCCATCGTGCAGGAGGCATGCACAACATGCCGGGGGAGCTGCTGTATTAGCGGAGGAAATCGCGCCTATCTAACCGTAGAAATGATCCTCCGCTATTCGAACGAGCATCCCGAGTTTGAAGCCCACAAAGTGCGTGCCGTATTCCTATCACACGTCGGGGAACGCACCATTGAGAACTCCTGCATTTATCATGGCAAAAATGGGTGCGGCCTGCCACGCGACATGCGATCCACCACCTGCAATGAATTCGAGTGCGCTCGATTGAGGCGGTTGCTGAAGAAGCTGTCGGGACCAGGACCTCATCTGGTGTTTCTGGTTGCCGCGGAAAAGAGTCGTGTTGTTCGATATGCCTTTGTACACATATAGGGAGGAAACCGACCCGGTGTGCCTTTTGACCACCTGATTGTCGCTATCATTACTCAATCGACCAAATGCAAGAGTTACTTAATACATTTATTCGCAAATATTATTACGTTTTCCGAAACTTTTTTGTTTAACCGCAGAGTTCGCCGAGACCGCAGAGGTCATGATTATTATCCTATTTCGATTTGATTTTGCACCGAATGTCGCTCTGCCCGTAACAGATTAACAGTCGTGCGTCGTCAGGGGCGTGGGCGGCAAAGTAATCCTCCGTCATTCTGATTTTGCTGAACCAGCAGTAGACAAAGACCACGTCGGCATTACACGGCAATTCAAAATAGC
>JAOZUU010000183.1:0-1079 GCA_029938515.1 Desulfobacterales bacterium
GTCGACATCAAGCTGCCCGACGAAGCGGCTGTCACCAATGGAAGCAGTGGCATCCGAAAGGGAATACCCCTCCGACGGACTTTGGAACACACCGGACACCTCAAAGGGTCCGAAGGGCGGCAGCGAAACATTCAACAGCGGTTCCAGGTTGTCCAGCCGGCGCCCGCTCACGGAAAACCGATGGGCAACACCTCTTCTTTTCAGCGGAAAGACCATGTGACCGGTGAGCGCAAAGCGGGTGCCGGCGACCTCGGCTTCGATTCGGTAGGCATGCCCGGCATCCGGCGCGTCTTCGGGGTGTTTCTTCTGGGCTTCCCAGAGCACACTCAGCGGTATATCCCGGATATGCCCCCGGAGGTTTAGCTGAAAGGGTTCACCGGGCCTGTCCGCGTACTCGGCGCTGTGGAGGTCGATGGTGACGGTGGCATCGGTATTGGCGTCCTTCAATGCCCATTGGCCCTTCTGTAAACGGACGGATATTTCCCGTTGAACAATCAGGTCGGACAGCCGCCTGCCACGTGTGTTCACAAGAACCTCGAGACTTTCGGCACTGATGTCATTTTTCTCGGCCACACCGATATCCTCGAGCAGCTCACCGATGTCGAGCCGATTCGCGGAGAAACGCAATCCCAGCGCGGGTGGTTGCCGGGATAGGTCCATGGAGGCATCTCCGCTGAAGGTGGCTTCCTTGATATCAAATTGAAAATGAGACAAGGTTATGCGATCTTTGAGAATGCTGGCCTCCAGCGAACAACGATCGTAGGTGAGCGTATCGGTCAGAACGCGTCGGAGGTTCAGGCTCACCTCCATTTCGGGCAGGTGAAGATCCTCCGGGAAAACCGTGGTTTCCAGGATGCGTGCAAAATCTTTCTCGCCCGGCTCAGCTTTGTTTTCGGGCATTAAAAACACGGTTTTTAATTGGGTCACATCAACGAGGTCCGCATGAATCGACACTGCGGTCTTTACCTGTTGGTTCGCGGGGGGTTCCCTTTCGATCGATCCCTTCAGGGTCGAATCCCCCAGGGAGAGCCTACCGATGTCGAGGCGCCAACGATTCCGGCGCAGCAGGATATCCGCGT
>JAOZUU010000183.1:1089-6003 GCA_029938515.1 Desulfobacterales bacterium
ATCCGCGTCCATGGCATATGGCATCTCCGCTGAAGATGAGACACCGGTCCAGGTGGACAGCTCCCCCAATCGTTCTCCTGACAGGCGGATGGACAATTCGGTGCCGCCGGTGTCACCCAACGGGGTCAAGGTCCCCGTCAGATGTAATTTCGCACCGGAACCTGCAAACCGGAGATCGACCGGTAATCGGTGACTATCGACAATATCCCTCATTCCGCCCCCGGATACATCCAGTGAAAAGGGCTCATCAAGCAGGATGCCGGAGACGGATCCTTTCATATCCCCGCCTGCTGGCAACGACACTGTCGCCGATTCCAGAAGAATCCGCATCGGTCGGTCTGTCGATTCTCTGTTGATAGATATGTCCGCGTTGTGGATGTCAAGCCTGGCCTCTAAATTGTTTAGCAGCGTGTCCAGGTCCGCCCCAGTTGACGCCGCCGATATTTTCATACCATCCAGCCTGCCGGTCAGCCGTTTTTTGCCGGACAGTGCATAGGCCAGGTGTCCCAGATCGGTCTGGTTCGCCGCCAGGTCAACGGTAAGCGTCACCGTTTTTTCCTTTCCGGCCAGGGTGGCCTCACCGCCAACGATTGTTCCGAGAACATTCATGGATACGGGAAGGCGGATGCCGCTGTCTGTGGAAACAAGACGAGCCGTCACGTTGCGGAAATCGCCGGGGAAGCCCGCGATGCGGTCGATGGCGATTCGAAAATCGACATCGAGGTCGCCGAGGGTCTCGGGCAAAGACAATTCTTTGTTTGCGCCCGAAATGGTATTGGGGGTCGATTCTATATTTTGATTGTCGGTCGGGTATGCGGAACCAATCAGCGGTTCGAGATCGAGCTCCGTCGCGTTCACGACTCCGGTGAGGCGCCGTCCGGCACCATCCCATTGGCCCTCGCCGCTGAATCGCGTGTTGCCTATTTCTCCCTCCAGGTAGGACACTTGCACGCGCGATCCGGCAATATCCAGATGGAAAGCGAGACGATAGTCTCCGAAATCCGCAACGGTCTGGCCCAACAGGGCTTCCAGCTGGGGCCCGGTCGATCCGCAAAGCTGAAGGTCAAGCGTCGCGCTGCTTTTTATCGGATGGATCCGGCTATGCACACCAAGTTCAGCGCCGGCGCCGGTAGCCGAAAACCTCAGAGACCAGTCACCGGCACGTGCCAATAAAGCGGTGAGGCTGTCTCCGGCGATGGCCATATCCCAGGGGATATGTTGGTATTTGCCCTTCACGGATAGCTTCAAACCTTCTTTGTCTGTAACCGAACCGGTGATTTCCGGGAAAACCACGGTATGATCAGACGCATCCCGATGAACGACAACTGTCAGGTTGCGAAGGTCGATCCGGATCACCTCCACCTTTTGAATCGGTGGTTCTTTTTCAAATGCATCGCTGTCGCCTTCATGAAGATCCGGCTTCCCGGTTTCGTTTCCGGGCCCGGTATTGGCATCGTCGGATTCCCTCAATTCCAAATTGAGCCCCCGGGCGGCGATTTCCGTGATGCGAAGTTCCCGCTTCAGCAGCGGCAGAATGGCAACGCCCACTCTCAGGTATTCCAGGCGCAGCAAGTCGGGGGTCCCGTCGCGAGATGGATGCCAAAGCCGAAGCCCCCGAATTTCCACGACCGGCCACCGGCCGAGAATCAAATAAGAGTCACCTTCAATGGCGACATTGATACCGAGTGCCTTGTGGGCCGCGGCTTCGATGTTCTCTTTGAATGGCGATAGGCTCAGGGGAAGCTTAAGGACAACCACAACAGCGACGGCGCATACCAGGACAGATACCGCAATAACGGCAATGCGTATCGTTTTACGCATTATTTTATCACTTTTTATCGATCGGAACAATCTTGTCACCGCTTTGAACGGCTGAAATTCCCTTTCGAGCAATCATTACCAGCGATGTGGCCACCTTGTCTTCGATGGGCATGGACGACATGGTTTCCATGGCCAGCACTTCCGCTGCTCCGTTTTTCACTTTCACTTGGCCGATGGAAATCCGGTTATAGAATTGTGTGTTGCGAGTAAAAAGAATGAAGTTTGTTTTAAAATCGATTTCCGGAACGCCTTCTCCCGGTTTGAAGACTTTCCAGACATCTTCAAAGGTTTTGGCGTCGGCAATGAAACCAACCGCCTGTTGGCGCTGGTTCTCCGGAAGTAGATTGAGTTGATCCAGTGGATAGTCGCCTTGCCAGGATTCCAGGATTTTAGCTTCGCCGTTGAGGGTCTTGGTAAGATTGGCCAGTGCATCGGCCTCGACCTGGCAATCTCGCGTGGGGTTGAGGCCTTTGGCACGAACGGCCTCAAGTTCGGCTTTAGCGGCCTCTATCTCGGCCCGGAACGCAGGATCGGCATGCAGTCGAGCGACAGCGGCAGCTCCCATGAAACGTCCTTCGACCACATCACTGTGCCAGTGGACGTTGCAGACATTACGGCTTTCACCGAAGGCACGACCCCGGGCAAGAATCGCATCGGCCCGCTCCGGAGCAATTTCACTGAGAATCAGCGCCCAGGCCCAGCCGATAGCGGTGTGCCCGGATGGATAAGAGCCGTCTTTCTGCAAATGCGCTTCCTCGTCCGGCGTGCAGGTGGGTTCCTTGTTCTTCATGAATGGGCGAGTACGCTGGTAATTGTTTTTGGCCGTGTATGTTGAAAGTCCGGCATCGGCAAGAGTCCGGCGCAACAGCATATATATATGCGGTGCGTCCTGCTCGGTGATCGGAACGCCGAGCGTACACGAAAAAGTGCCCGCTGCCTGCGGGAACATCAGGTTGGCGTCTTCGATCGCAAGCTCCCAGCGCGTCGTACCGCGCAGTTTAATACTTTTCCGGCTGACCTCTTCATCCAGTGCGAGCGCAGCCGAGCCTTCAGCCGGAGGCGGCGGAATAAGCGCCAGGCTATTGGGAAGCGCCTCCGGCTGTAAATATCCCGCCAAAATACCAGGACGTATCTCTTTTACAGCTGAAGGTATGCTTTGATTTTTTAAACTCGCACAACCGACAAACAAGACCAGTAGCGCAATGCATACTACACATAGAATGTTCCATGTTTTTTTCATTTATCAAATCTCCCTTCTTGATAATATTCTTAGCTCTTCTATTCTCCATTTTTCAAATGATAGACAATGATCGGTATGGCTGGAGGGATGCGTCGGCTGCTTTCCGTTATATTCCGAATCATCGACAAGTGGGTGCCATCGACGGTTCGGTGGGGAACCCCTTCCAGACGGGTCGATTCAAGGGTCACCAAGCCGTCCCCCAATCCATGAGACATGGAAATCATATATTCGCCAAGCGCATCAATCTGTTTTTGGTGGTCATCCGACACTTTTTGACGTAAATTGTCAAGCCAGCCGTTAATATCGTTTTCGTCCCAGGGGCTGGTAATACCGGCGATAATCAACGCATTCACTCCCTCCGAATGCGGACGGGCGTTTAACTCCATCAAAAATCGGCTCCCTGGAAGCAAGTCGATTTTTGCCTCTCCGGCGCCGTCAAGAATGGCCCCCAGCCAATTGGCTTCCCCTTTTGTCAACCGGGCCAGATGATCGCGCATTTCGGTAAACACCCGAAATCGAACCAGCTGCGATCCGTGGTTGGGTGTTCCTACCATTATGAATGTAGCTACTTCGGGCACCTCCCTATTTTTTATCGATCGGCTATATTCTATTTCAGGACTGGTAAGCATTTCACGAGAAACAAGGCCGCCCATACTGTGAGCCACAATGGAAATTCGTTGGATGCCAAGCTTTTTGAGGCCCTTCAACTCCTTAAAAAACAGCCGGGCCGATTCCACAATCGGCTGGTCATTGGGATAGTGCATCAGCCACACACTAAAGCCTTCTTTTGCCAGTTTTGGCGCAAGATTTTGCCACACCTTACCAGGATCGTCCAGACCGTGAACCAGAATGACGGATTTTCTATCGAGGGCTTCCCCGTCAGATAGTTCCTGATTCACATTAAAGTAAAATAATCCGAATGTCTGCAAGAACTCAGCGGTCTGTTTCGGAAATGTTTCTTTTATGGTTTCCCGAAGTTGAACGCGCAGTTTTTTTTCTTCCTCCCGATAAATGTTGGCAAAAAAGTGCCACAGTCCGATGAGCAGGAGAATGCCCCCGATAACCCAGGGCCAGCGCCTTGTTTTCTCTCTTTTCCTTAGCTTGATTTCCATTAAATAACGCTTTATGTTCCTTACCACTATTTTGCAAAAGATTTTTTTACTTCAGTATGGGAGTAATCATTTTGAGCGTTTTGTTGATCCCTTTGACTGACTCCCCGCCGTATCCCTGGGTTCGTTCGGTATAAAACAGCATCGTGATCGGCTTGTTGAAATCCCCATTCGTTGTTGACAACGGTATCTCAACGTAATGGTCATAGGCCGAAGTCTCCAATACAACGTATCTGGAATCAAAAGCCGGAAACTTGATAGCCACGGCATCGTCACGCAAATCCATCGCCACAGGTAAATACAAAGTATCGTTGTTGGGCCTGGCAATCATTTGCATCGTATGATCCGCCAGTGTGGTCGCCACAAAAAAAACTTAACCTTTCCCAAAGCGACTTCGCTCTGATGATTGGGGTTAGTACCAGCACACTCCAGAACTGGGAGCAAGGCCGTCGTGAACCTGATGGCCCTGTAAAAGCACTATTAAAAATTGCTTCGAAGAATCCTAAGGCTGTAATGGAAGCTCTCCACTCCTAAAGAATACCTTAAACGCCAAGAGGTTGGTGCAGATCGAGTGAGAAATCGCTCAAATTGGGTTTAAATATCCGATGCGGGTAACTTATAACAGCGACTCAATCGGCAAAACTCTCAGGAAACCGACACCGAAACGTTTCCAGAAACCGGTGTAGGGATCCACTTTCAAAACACGCTGTTCTCCATCAACCAGACCGTGCCATAAGATTTTTT
>JAOZUU010000184.1 GCA_029938515.1 Desulfobacterales bacterium
AAAATATGGATTAATACGCGATGGAAACTACGTGTTAATTTTAAACCTGTTACATTTTATAGACCGAAAAATTTGATGATTCCCCCTTATTTTTTTGAAATGAAAAAGCCGAGCAACTATTTTACTGGCGACTCGGCTTTTAATTTATAACAGCTTGCATTTGGACTATTTCCAGAATAGGTTCTGCCAATTCTGTTCTGCTAATAATAGCGATCTATCTTTTAAACTTTCTCCTGGCACCTGCGAGGGCTAAAAGGCCCGCGCCTAAAAGGAGCATGGTCCCCGGCTCCGGTGTTGGGGTTGGTCCTGGCCCCGGTCCGGGACCCGAGTCTGAACTGATGGAAACCCTGACGTTATCGATACCCCACCATTCGTCAGATTGACTGGTCGGGCCACCAAAGGTCACGGTAAAAGTGCTTGACGCATGGGAGATCAGAAACTCATCTCCTGATCCAGTTGGGTCCAAGCCAAGATACACATGGGTTGGATACGATCCGTTAGGATACGTAATGTCCGGGCCGCCGGGATAAGATTGGCCTGCAGGTTGGTGGTTTGTAAAAGTTTCCGAAAATGATATATCCCCGCTCAAACTGAAATAGTCCGGACCGTATGTCGTAGAGTTACCGTCCCATGTAGAAAACAGGTATAGGTCAAATTCCAGGGCCAGTTGAGTATGTCCCGGTAACCCCGTCAAAGTCAACGTAGTGGAATCACCTAAATCATAGTTTCCATGATAATTACTAGTCACTCCCAGATTTGGGCCTTGCACATTCGCGTCGGACCAGGGCGGCATACTGATGCCAGATTCAAAATCATTGAAATATACGGTTGTCGGCAAGGCCGCAACGCCTTGGGTAAAAAATAGCAAAAAAGAAACACCTAAAAATGTTAATAAAATTTTTGATTTCATGTCTCCTCCTTTCAAGTTATTGATCATAGTTTGGAATATGATCGCATATAAGGCCCCCGGAAAAAAATAAATCCATCCACCCAGGCGGGCCTGGTCTTCTGTTCCGCCTACGGCGTTACATCCACCGGCACATATCCTGATATGCACCGGCGGATGTGCCTTGTAGATGAACCAGAATCCGGCGCAATCTTGTGGATTTATTTCTTCCCGGGGACCTAAAACAAAAAAGCCGAATCACCTCATTTCTCAAGGCAACCCGGCTATCTCCCTTAGGTCTGTGGCAATCGCCCCTGAGAGACCCGTGGCTTTCCGTACCTGCTTTCGACAGGCGTGGCTTTTTCTTAGATAGTGGTTGAACGAAAACCTAACTTCTCCGAGTCTGTTGGGTTTCGCCCTTTAGATCATGGATAGCGAAATGCTTGATTATCGTAGGTTGGGTTGAGGTACGAAACCCAACATAATCGATCGGGCTCTACCCAACCTACCAAAATGCCGACTTTTCGTTCAGGCACTAGATACTAAAAATAAATGTATTAAATGAAATTATGCAAGAATCGTGCAAAAATTCGATATATCTGGTATATTGTATAATATCCATATATTAGGATTTAGGCAAGGGAGATGTAAGAATAAATTATGAAATAAATACCACAATTATTATAACATTTTTTTCCTATTGGGTATTTTTTGACATACGCCAAAATGTGGATTATTATAGCTATTAGAATCCACATTGCGGAGATATATTATGAGAACCGTCCAGATGACACTCGATGATGACCTTGTCCAAGCGGTTGACCGGGTTTCGAAGCAACTCCACACAAGCCGTTCGGCCTTCACGCGAAAGGCGTTGCGTGAGGCGCTTGTCCACTACAACCTTGAACAACAAGAGCGTAAGCACCGCCGAGGGTACGAGCGGCATCCCGTAGCTGCCGATGAATTTTCGGTTTGGGAAACGGAGTGCGCATTATCCCATTGAAATGAGGTGAGTTTGCAAGTTAATTTTCTTATTATTAATGCCGAGCTTTTTTCTGATATTCTGTCTATGAGTTTCAATTGTTCTGCGGGTGACACCTAAAATTTCAGCTATTTGCTTGTTTCGCTTCCCCTGCCGCACAAGGTCACCGATTCTAAGCTCAGTGGGAGTCAGGCCATTATGTTTAGATGTAACCTGGTTGGAAAACGCACTGGTAATATCCATTAGATTTGATTTTACGATATCGAGCAATTTTAGTTGTCCATCATCTAAATTGGTTCTTTTGATTCTCGATATATATGGAAGTACCAGTTTCTTTATATTTAAAAGGGTCCTGTCCTGAATCGCAAGTTCATCCTGTGTCCTTTTTTTAATGAGAACATTCAAGGCAACATTCATCTCCTTCAGGTCCTCGGTCTTTTTCATCAGCTTTTGCTCATGGGCTTTGATTCTTTCAAGAGCCTCTTGCCTTTCGGTAACGTCAATCAATATGCCGTTGACATGGGTTACAATGTTTTCATCATTGCGGACTCCAGTTGAAATTGCATGAATCCAAATCCATTTTTTTTCTTTGCTGTTGTAATATCGGCAGGTCACATCGAATCTGTTCGTCTCAAAACCCCTCTCATTTGCTTCTTCGACTCTATGCAGATCTTCCGGGTGAATCTGTTTAAAAAAAGTTCCCGACGAAAAATCACCTGGTTCAACACCCAATATATCTTTGATTGAAGGGCTGACAAATTCTGGCGAAAGCTTGTAAGGATCATCTTTATTGAAAGCCAGCCGGTAAATGGCAAAACCGACAGCGCTTTCCAAGAGTGATCTCATGTGTTTTTCACTTTCCTGTAACGCTTTATGAGCAATATATTGATCCGTCTTGTCCAAATTTCCGCCCCGGTATCCTTTAAGATCGCCTTGCGCCCCAATTATAGGCACACCGCTCGTTGAAAGGATCACGGTATTGCAATTCTTGCTTACATTCTGATTGATGAATTTTCGGAAGGGCTTTTTATACACAAAAATCTTGAGTGCCGCTTTCTTTAATTTTTCTCTTTCATCCGGATGGAAAAAGTCGTAAAAATATTTTCCCAGAATCTCTTTCGGATCGTACCCCAATATATTTTTTACAACCGAACTTGAATACGTGAACTTCCCTGTAGCATCCACCTCCCAGGTCCACGCCAAGGCATTTTCGGCAATGTCCCTGAATCTGGCTTCGCTCTCTTCAAGTTTTATCTGGGTTCGTTTGCGTTTGTCAGCCTCTTCTTTTAAAAGCTGACCTCTTTTCTGTAATTCTTTATAGGAAAGATTAAGTTTCATAATAGAAAATCCAATTACTGTTGCGCGCGTATCCTTTTTTTGACTTCAGAATAGAGGCTGTCCAGCCGAAGAATTCGCCTGAACAGCAGCAGGCAGATAACCCCCATCATGCGAAATGCCAGGCCGGAACAGCTTTTGATTAATTTGTTAAAGGATTCTCGCGGGATAAAAGCGATTTCACAGGGGGTCAGTGTCACGATGCTGGCCGAACGGGGTTTGTTATCGATCAGCGCCATTTCGCCGAAGATTTCTCCGGCACTCAGCTCACCCAGGACAATAGGCTTGGGATTTCCCTCTTTTCCCTGAACCTGTACCCGACCTTGCATGATAAGATAGGCACCGTCTCCCGGGTCCCCCTCGGAAAAAATAACCTGGTTTGGTTCCAATGTCCGGACTTCCGGGAATATGGCTCCGGCTTCCTTTTCGGACAATTCGGATAATAGCGTAGGTTCGGCCTCATTGAAAAACGCGGCATCATCAATATACGGCATCCTGTTTTCGTCACCGTCAAAGATGAGGTGAAGCGATCGAATCGTAGTGATATATTTATCATTGAGGTTGCGTAAACGTTCGGGAAGGGTGTTAAAGAGTCTGAAGATGAGATCGTAAGCATACGGCTGACTCGTTTTGAATACCTGCTCCAGGCCCTTGCGGCTCAGCACACCAACGAGGGTTGTGTCCTCATCAGCAAGAATTGTGGCCGAACGGTGAATATTATAAAACAGCCCGATTTCACCGAAAATCTCTCCAGGACCCAATGCGGCAACCGGGGCCCCGTCGATTATAACCGACACCTGTCCTTTTTTGATAAAATAGATTTCGGTGCTTAAGGTGTCCTGTTTGCAGATTACGTCGCCCTTGTTGTAGGTTCGGGTCCGTGAAAAAATCTGATTGAGATGTTCATTATTAATCGTGCCAAATAAGGCCCCACTGATATTCTCACAGATCAAATCAATTTCGCTTTTCTGTATGGCACCATGCTCGCTTTGAACAGGCAGGAGTAGTTCGTCAACGTAATCCACCAGGTCGGTTTTAAATTTGTGCGGCATTTTCATGAAGTCCTGAGAAATCTTTTTGGCTTCATCAACGGATAGATTTTTTTTGACCTGGATTTTTCGGTAAACCAGATATTCTCTTAACGCGGAAATTCCTTCCAGGCCGGTCAGAAAGGCGTATGCGTTATTTGCAGATATTTCCGGGGTGATCAAGGATTCCGCAATTTGCGAAGATAATACCTTCCGTCCCCTGGCGGCCAGGCGGTCGAAGGATTCTTCAAGCCGGGTGGTTTGGGCGTCGTGTATGATTGCAATATCCGCTGCTGTCAATGGCTGGATTTGCTCGGCAATAATATCAAATTCAAGGCCCATGCTCCTTAACAGCTTGATGATGGATGCATTATTAATGCCCCTGCCGGAAACATTGCTATGGACGTCGGCGCTGTATGCAGGTGGACTGAAAAGCAATTTCCCGTAATTGTCGGTGGCATGCATGCGGAGATACACCTTGTTTTGCAGGCACCACCGACCGATTTTTTCCGAGGCGACCAGCGGGTCCTCTCCTTCGATATTAAAGTGGCCCACGTCTAAATTGATACCGAAATTTTTTTTCCGGTTTTCTCTGGAAAGCGAACTGAAAATTTCTTGCATACAGGCGATAAAGGTATCGGCAGTCTGCCGTTCCTTGGTCTGACAAAAATTTTCAAGGGTGACCCTTACATCGCTGCCACCGGCCAGTTCGACAAGGTTGGCGAGCCCTTTCAGGTTGGATGTGTCGATCAGATGAAACACAACGTTGCCCGCGGCAATATCTTTAGCCAGCTGGATGGTTTCGGCTTGAACCCGCGGACATCGCGTCGGATCGAAAAACAGCTGGCTTCCCTTGGCAGGGTCCGGGGAAGGCGCATAGGGGCCTACAATCGGTGAATGCAAGTCGATTTTGATGCCGCTCTTGAGACATGCCTTTTTAATCTGTTCCCGTTTTTCGGGGAGGAACTCTTCCGGAAGCAATCGCGAATAATTGAAAGGGTGAAAATCGATACTCAGTTCAATCCCTTCAAATTGATTGTTCTTTGCGTTTTGGATGAGCAGGACCGGATCAATAATTCTACTTTCCCAGAAAGTCGTTATTCCGACGCGCCAGGGATTTGGATTCATTCCCCATGAATCGATGTCGACCTTGTTTTCCAGATTCTGCGCCTCGAATTTTTGGACAAAATCCATTATCAAGGCATCCCGGCTTTCGGATGCGTCCCTGCCGTAATAGAAAAAGAACGGCGCATGTTCATACAGCCAACATGCTTTCATCAGGAAGAAAGGCGATTCGAAAATCTTTTTCCCGCGTGATTCTTTTTCACGGCAAAGCTTTAAAATGTGGGGCGCGCTGTCTCTGGACAAATGATAATTATATTTGTGCTTTGATTTATGTATAGCGAGGCGGATTAAACTCTCTTCATCCGCCATCCCCTGTTCCTTCAGACGACGGCGGGTTTCACAGCAGAAAAAGTCATTATCCGACAAGCTGTCGTCCAGAGTTTTTTCGATTTCCTGTCGATTCATATTGCTCGATCGTATGTCGGAATTTTTTTCATTTACCTGATAATCAATTCGACCAGCGCATCTTCCATTTGGGTCGTGTTGATGTATTTAATGCCAGATTAACCCTTTTCTCAACAATCAAGAAAGCGTTTTCGCCTATACCTTTATCAAGAATCGAATAAGGGCCGCGGAAAAAATTAAATCCACCATCTTACTTGTCTTTTTGCCCGTGTT
>JAOZUU010000001.1:0-1348 GCA_029938515.1 Desulfobacterales bacterium
CAGCCAGACGGGATGGATCGGCGGATAAAATGTGAAGTTATTTTTGCGCGAGCCCTCAAAGGAGTACCAATGAAAAAACCGGTAATGGTGGATGTTCTTCTCACCGATTTTAACCAGTGAGTGGCCTGTGTCTATATGGCGGAATCGGTAAAGGTTTTACCGGAGGAAATCCAGGATATTATAGACGTTCATGAGTGGGATATGCGCACCCGTGAGGGGGTCCAGCGGTTCAGGGATCTGAAAGCCAAGTCGCTGCCCAGCGTGGCACTGGATGAAGACCTGATGTATGAATCTCTGATTCCCATGCAGGAGGAACTCATCGCCGAAATCAGGCGGCGCTATGAAGAAAAAAACCAGGGAGTTTGAGATGTATCTGGAAGACGTCAACATTGAAGGATTCAAATCCTTTTCGGAAAAGACCAACATGAGCTTTCAACCCGGCATCGGGGTGATCATCGGCAACAACGGCGTGGGCAAATCAAATATTCTGGATGCCATCGTGTGGGCTTTGGGAGAAAACAACATAGAACGGATACGCTGTTATGAACAGGAAGAGCTCTTTTTTTCCGGCAGTAAAAAGTATCCGCCGGCGACCATTATCCGGATAGAGCTTACTCTTAAAGAAAACCAGGATAAAGATGCACCGGCCACGCAGCTGGTCCGGGAAATGACCAAAACCGGTCAAAACCGGTTTTGGATCAATGATACGAGTGTGGACGCCGAAGCATATCTGGCAAAATTGAAACAATTACGATTAAAACAATCTTTGAAAACCATCATTCGGCAGGAACAAATCAATGATCTTCTCCAGCAAAGCCCGCCTCGGCGTTTTCAATCGATTCAGTCTTTGTTGGAAATCGAATCGACTGATGAGGTCATCGATTGCTTGGATCGGACAGTGGCACCGCTTTTTCAGCGCTACATGCGATACCTGATACCGCTGGCCGAGGTCGAATTAAAGACACCTTCACAAAACGGACAAATAGGTTTTGAAATTGTCGTAACCCTGCCCGGCAATCGTGTGCGCCGGGCTCACCAATTGTCGGGCGGAGAAAAATCCATAACCAGCTTAGCCTTGAAGTTGGCGTTGTTCACCCAACTGGAAAGTTTTTTTTACCTGATGGATGAGGTGGAGCCCTCTCTGGATTACACCAACCATAAATCCATGCAGGCGTTTTTGAAAGACGTTGCCGCCGACAAGCAACTCATCATGATCACGCATTTAAGAAGCACGATTGACCTGGCGGAAACTTTGCACGGCGTCCGCACACGCTTTGATGGGTCATCCTTCATGAAGTTTTATTTTTTAATGAATGAGCGGTTGCTTAGGATGTATAAGTGCTGCTGA
>JAOZUU010000001.1:1448-20345 GCA_029938515.1 Desulfobacterales bacterium
AATCACTGGGTTTCAAAGTCGAATTCGATCCCCAAGGCCAACTTTTACCCGCATGGTACAGTATGGTTCTCCTCGATTAGGGTATTTTTATTTCGGTTGGATCATACACTGTTTCAACTGCGAGAGAATTTGATCCCCATCGATTTCCCATCCGATAAAAGCCAATTGCGTGTGACTTGCATCATCCCACGGAAGCGTTTCTATTTTACCCCCGACAAAATTGACCATGACGGTTCGATCCGGAAACCGAACCGGGCCCTTCATTCGAAACAACTCAAAGGGCAAACCATCGATAAATTGCTTAAAACGGGTTTCATCCAATTGCCGCGACGTTTGAAATGAAAAGGATTCGTAACTTGTTGCAGCAACAGATTCCCGCCTCTGTCCTGTTTGAAAAAAATCGATCGGTTTTATTCCGAAGATTTTAGGCTTAGGTTTGTCCCAGAGTGTTTCGGGATCAACGCGACAATGAATGGTCGGCACGACCTGAGAATCCGGTATCACTTCATGGATCTCTTTTAAAAAGTCCGGAATCTGATCCTTATCCAGCAGGTCAATTTTATTCAGAAGAATCAGATGAGCCATTTCCAGCTGATTGTAAAACAGTGGTCCGAATACTTCCCGGGCTTCCCAAAAATCCCCATCCAGCACAGTGATAATTTTTTCAAGTGTCATACATTCTCTTAGACCAGGCCCCGCCAAAACCGCTGAAATGGAGGTCGGATCGGCAACACCGGACGATTCGATCAAGATCCGAACCGGGCGGAATTTTTTCCAGATACGATCCAGCGATTGTCTCAAGTCGGCGGTCAGGGTACAGCAGATACATCCGCTGGTCAGCTCGACAATCTCAGATCCAGAATTCTTTAGCAGCGCTCCATCAATGCCCACATCTCCGAATTCGTTGACCACCACAACCGTGTCGGACAGATCGGTTTCCCAGGATAAAATCTGCTTCAACAATGTCGTTTTGCCTGAGCCTAAAAAACCTGCCAGTAGGATAACAACGGCTTTTTCTCTTGATTTTGATACAGACATTTCCTGCATATTGATATCTTTGCACCTTAAATAATTATTTCAAGCGTTTTCTAAAATGATCTCTGGTGTGCTTTGTATCTTCAAACTCAATTTTTTTTAATTCCGGGTTGCTCGGATTGGGTTTAGCGATTTAATTTGCGGATCGTTTTTTCAATTTTCGCGCGTTTTAACCGACGGGCAAAGCATAGTCGATGGGTAACGGCCTGTCAATTTCAGACTGGTTTTTTTGTTTGACGAAAGCCCTTGTTATCAATAATATCATTTTATTACTCAACTGAAACCGGGTGCAAAATTAGCGACTCCGATGACAGGGGGAGGCATGACGGCACTTAACTGGCAAAAAGAACTGTCACGGGAAGGCCATAGGGTGGTCTTCTCGGGACAACCCTTTACGATGCATTGTCATCATTATAATATGAATTTGCAAAAGACCCTGGAAGACACCCTCGGCGAGGAAGGTGTCCAGCTATTGTTCCAATCAGCGGAAGAATCAAATTATAACATTTTCCGGCACCTTATCGATCAATATAATCAGATTAAAACCACAAAATCCAAGCTTGAAATGGCGGCCACTTTGTTTCAATATTGCGGCATGGGGGTTATCCATTTCCAGACGACCGGGCCTTCGGGCGGTCGTATCGTCAGCCCCTCCAGCCATCACGTCACCGGTTGGCTGGCCAAATACGGACGGCGCCATACACCGGGCTGTCATTTTACCCGCGGCTGGATTGCGGGTATTATGGCTACGACCTATAACCGGCCTTTGGGGGAGTATATCGTGGAAGAAACATCTTGCAAGATGATGCGTGAGCCGGAGTGTGTGTTCAACGTCACCACCCATAAAACGTGAGTCCTTCGGCCTGCGGGCCAGGAGATTGCAATGACCATAGACGGGAACAAAATCATTCATGCGGTCATGGAGGGGAGTCGGATCAGGGAAGCCAAGGGTATTATTCCGCTGTTTGGTGTCTACCTGTCCATATTTTCAACGCAATACTACAACCGGCTCAGCTTTGATTTTGAAATAAAAATGGGTAAGTCAAGAACCGCCGAATCCGAGTCGTTACTGATCCAGGCCGCCCAGGAATGTGGATATGCCACATTTCATGGGATCCGTAATTCGTGGGAATGGGAAAAAATTGTTCAACCCATGATCGAAAACAAAGAGGACCAGATTGAAGGATTTATTGCCGTGGCCGTGGCCTTTGGCTGGGGGGACCTTGAAGTAAAAAAGTTGGTGCCGGATGAAAAACTCGTGATCCGTGTTGGTGATTCTTATGAGGCCAGCGGCTATCTAGACAGATACGATCCCGCCGGGTCAGGTAAATGTTATATGCTAAGGGGGGTCGCCGGTGCGTTTATGGACTTGATCTATGGTGAAGATTACCCCGATGGCTGCTTTGCCTTTACCGCTGAAGAACCTTTTTGTCGCGCCAAGGGAGATGTGTATTGTGAGTTCATTGCTCGAAAGTCATCTGGTTAATTTATCATTAAAGCAGAAAGCGACTATCGACCGGCAGGCCTGCTGGGAAACGCTGTCCTGCGCCAAGGTGTTGTGCTCGGTCCACGGCAAACCCAAAACAGATTGCTGGTTAACCCCCCGGACACATTGTTCCACTTTTATTGTTAAAAATTTATCCGAAAAGATTCCCACCTGTTTGACCTGTTCATATTTCAAAGCCAGGGGCGGGCAGCAGAATTCCCGGAACTGGAATCAATTCATAGCCGATCAGCTTCACATTTACAATGTCAACGCTTTGGAAAGGATGTATCATAAAGAGGAAAGTTTTATAGAGATTTTAAACCGTATCCCGGACGGGCTGTTCACCACGGATAAAGAATGGCGAATCACCTATTTTAATCCGGCTGCAGAAAAAATAACCGGATTTTCAGCCTACGATGCTATCGGTATGTACTGCAAGGATGTGTTTAAAAACTCTATCTGCGAATCTGACTGTGCGTTGAAACGGGCGGTCGCGGAGGGACACGACATCCACAACCGGGAATATTCAATTACAAACATTGATGGCAAAAAGGTGCCCATTATCTGTTCCACCTCGGCATTCACGGACAAATCCGGCCAGGTAACGGGCGGGGTGGAGATATTTAAGGATATTTTCGAGATCAAGCGGCTGCAGGAGGAGGTTTCCAGTCGCGAAAGAAAATATCGCCGGATATTCGAGGGCAGCCATGACATAATCTATACGACCAACCAGTCGGGCCAGATACTTGATATGAATATAGCCGGCGTGCGCGCGTTGGGGTATTCGACCAAAGCAGAGCTGATCAACAGCCTGTCCGCTCCCGGGATGTATCGCCACACTGAAGACCGGAAGAAGTTTCTGGCGGAAATCAACCGAAACGGATCCGTCAAGGATTACGAGGTCGATTTCATCAAACGTGACAATTCTCCACTGCATGTGCTGATATCAAGTCGACGTTACGAAAATTCTGAAACCGGCGATATTGAGTACGAAGGGATTATAAAAGATATCACCCACCGCAAGGAGAGAGAAGAAGTCATCAAGGAAAGAAACCGGGAACTATCCATCCTTAACAGCGTGGCGGTGGCCGTAAACAATAAGATGGACTTAGATCACGTCCTGAAGGTAACGCTCACGGATGTGCTCAGGGTGCTGCGATTGAAACGGGGCGCTATTTTTCTCATTGACCGGGATGAAAAAAAGGCCTGGCTCCAGGCAAGATCCGGTCTGCCCCGTCCGGATGGCCGGAACCATGTGGTTTTTAAAGATGACATCCTTGAAAGGCATATGCTTATCCAGGAATCACCGTTGACACCGAAGCCTACATTTCCCTCTTTCAAGGTTCGGTATCATTCAGATAATGGCAAACTTGTTCCGTGGCTGTTATGTTTTCTAATCACCTTCAAGGGAAGGGGGGTCGGTTTTTTCGGATTTGAGATTCCCGCTTCACGCGCACTCAACCGTAATGAAATCCACCTGATGGGGTCTCTGGGAAATTTTTTGGGTGGAACGATTGAAAACGCGCAATTAATGAAAATGATCAGTCAACACCGCGGAGAGCTCAGACAGCTGACGGAAAAACTGTTTCAGAATCAGGAAGAAGAACGTCGGCGCATTGCCCGCGAATTGCATGATGAAGCCGGCCAGTCGCTGACAGCCATCAAATTGGGGTTGGATCGACTGGAAGAAAGGCATGGAGAAGATGATACCGGCCTTAAATCGGAAATTGATGAGATTCGGAGAATGATCAAACGAACGTCGTCTGAAATCAGACACATTTCCTATCATCTACACCCGACCCTGTTGGTCGACCTGGGCCTTGAACCCGCGCTCAAGCTGTATTTTAAAGAAATCGCAACTCGCTCCAACCTGGTTGTTGAATTCAACATGGTGGGCTTTGATCATCGGCTGGATATGGATATGGAGACGATATTCTACCGTTTCAGCCAGGAAGCGCTCACCAATACCCTGAAACATTCCGGTGCCGAAAATTTCCGGCTCTCCATTATCAAAAGTTATCCCCAAATTATTTTTGTGGCTGAAGATAACGGCGTGGGGTTTGACACGCAAATTGTTGGAAAAGATAAAATGAGTCTGGGACTACTGGGAATGCGTGAAAGAGCGTCTTATGTTGACGGGACCTTTCAGCTTCGCAGCCAGCCGGGGAAAGGCACCCGAATCCGGATCCAAATACCCTTTAGCGAGGAATCCGATGCCGACTGAATCTATCAACATCTTAGTGGTCGATGACCACACGATTGTTCGCCAGGGACTGGCACGGCTCCTGGAAGAACAACCCGATCTTAGCGTCGTTGGGCAAGCAACCAATGGCCGCGAAGCCGTGGACTTAACCCGAGAATTAAAACCGGATATTGTGATCATGGATATTGCCATGCCCCGGATGAACGGTATTGAGGCCGCTAAACGGATTCACAAACATCTGCCGAAAATCAAAATCATCATCCTCTCCATGTATTCCCACGAACACTATATTCAGGAGCTGCTCGAAACCGGCGTGTCGGGCTATCTCCTGAAGGATTCAAGCGGCCGTGATATTATCAAAGCCATTCATGCCGCCATGAATGATGAAACCTATTTAAGCCCTTCCATTTCAAAGATGCTCGTGGATAACTATCTTTCCCCAAAAAAGGGGTCTTCCATCGTCGAGCGTTACAAACAGCTGTCCAACCGGGAAAGGGAAGTTTTCCAGCTCATTGCCGAAGGGCATTCGACACGCCAGATTGCCGATATACTCTACGTCAGCATTAGTACGATAAAATCTCATCGCGCTAAAATTATGGAAAAACTTAAGATCAATTCCTCTGTCAAACTGATCCATATTGCCATTCAGCTGGGGATAGTCGATCCTGAGCTGTAATCCTTTTTTAACGCTGATATCCCGTCAGTTTAAAACCCTCTCTTTAAATCATTTTAATCCTTAAAATCATCTGCCCACGGTAAAAAAATCAACTTTTAGACGATTCCCAAATCAAGCAGGTTCAATTATAAACAATGGTGTTTTTTAGATTTGCCTGTAGCAGGAATTTAAACCAGTCCATTTTTTCAAAGGAGGAGGGAATGTTTCAATTAGATACCAAACAAAAAGTGTGTGAGGTAGGTGGCGTTAAATTCGGCGGCCAGCCGGGTGAATATCCTTGCGTTTGCGTAAGTTCCATTTTCCAAAAAGGCGACAAGGTATTTACCGGCAAACGCAAAGAAGGCTTTGACGAAAAACGGGCTGAAGAATTGCTTAAGACCCAGGAACGCTTGACGGCTGAAACCGGCGTGCCGGGTATGGCAGACATCGTGGCCA
Organism: Desulfobacterales bacterium; assembly: GCA_029938515.1. Classification (GTDB taxonomy): domain Bacteria; phylum Desulfobacterota; class Desulfobacteria; order Desulfobacterales; family QNYZ01; genus QNYZ01. The sequence continues at coordinate 7,284 of JAOZUU010000001.1, forward strand.
ACACCGGTAAAGAGTTTGAGACCTTTATCGATTTCGTAACCGAGAAAAGCGACATGCCGTTTTGCATCGATGCCTGGGTGATGAAACCCAAGCTGGCGGGTGCTGCCTATTGTGCCGAGAAAGGCCTGCTTGACCGTATGTTTTATAACAGCCTGACCATATGGGAACAGGATCTGGAGACGGAAATCAAGGAGATCGTCAACATCGGTGTCAAACACGTTTTGTTGGTGTCTTTCGACCAGGAAGACCAGATGCCTAGTGGTCGGATCACCGGCACCCAAAAACTGCTGGATGCAATCGAAAAGGTAGGTGCCGAATTCGAAAGCATTTTTGTGGACACTTCGGTGATGAACGGTCCGGCTACGGCTTTCTGTGGCGTTGCCAACCGGATGATCAAAGAAAAATGGGGCTTTCCCACCGCCAGTGCACCGAGCAACGGCTCATACATGGATCTAAAACGTTTTAAGGATATGTGGGATTTCAAAGGTTGGTCCTCCACCGATGCCGCCTTGGAAGGGCTTTCGGCTTTCTTTTACCATGACATGATTTTTTCCGGTCCCATGGCCGGCGCTACCCGGATTTTACCGGCAGTTGCCGAAGCTGATGCGTTTTTGGCCACAGCCGCATTTGCAGAGACCAAGCAACTACCCAAAGATCCAAATCATCCGCTTTTTAAGCTGTTCCCGGATTTTGTTGAGCAGCTAAAGACGATGATGTAATCGACAAACTAATATATTAAACAAGGCAATTATCAATAATTAGAAAAGGAGCTAAACATTATGGCGGAACTTACCCCCAAAGAACGCGTTTTGCGACTGCTGCGCAAGGAACCTATCGACACCATGCCGTTTTTCAGCGGAATGGGAATGGTTGTGATGCCGGGTATTGAAAAATCCGGCTACAATTTTCCCACCGTGCACACCGATGCCGAGCGGATGGCGTGGTCGGCCATATGGTCGGCACGGCTGATGAATTTTGACTGTGTGGTGATTCCTTATGATATGACCATGGAATCTGAAGCCATGGGCAACACGATCAGTCTGTACGCGGATTCCGAGGATATCCTATACCCGACCATCCCCAACAAGATCTGGTCCACCCTGGACGAGGTGGAAATACCGGATAAAATCTGGGAAAAAGGACGTTTACCAATTTTGGCAGATGCAATAAAGATTATCAAGGAAAATGCGCCGGAGCTGGCCATCGGCTGTTGGCAGCTAGGTCCTTTTACCCAGGCCGGTCAAGTTCTGGAGCTGGATCTGATGCTCAAGGGTATCTTCAAACAAAAGGAGAAAGTTGAAAATATTCTCGATAAGATATCCGACATGATCATCGATATTGGAAAATGGCTTCAGGCTTCGGGCTGTGACTATATTACGCTACGCGAGCCGGGGGTGGCGGCGGACCTGCTGAGTCCCAAAACCTTCAAAAACTTCATCCAGCCGAGACTGACCCGGATCTTAGCGGGGTGGGAATCACCCAAGCTCCTTCACATTTGCGGTAAAACAGAACCGCTACTGGCTATGATGTCCGAGTGCGGCGCGGATGGTTTAACGGTGGATATTAAATGTGATGTTAAAAAAGGCCGGGAGATTTTAGGGCCGGACGTGTTGTTTATGGGCAACATTGACACCTACACCATGACCTGTGACGAGAAAACCCCCAAAGACAAAGCGATTGAGCATATCAAGGGGATGATTGACGGTGGAATCGATGCGGTGATGCCGGGTTGTGACCTGTGGCCGGCGATTATTGAGGAAAACATGAAAGCGTGTGTGGATACCACCCATGAGTATGGCAAGAATCCAAGTCCGGCGGTCGGCCGGCTGTAAAAACCACCTGTAATAATCGGGTAGTGCCATTTGTTCATGGTTTATCGCATTAGGTAAAAATTATTAAAATATCAATAAGGAGACATAAAAATGGCGTCAAAAGAAGAGTTGATTGAAAAATTAAAAGAAGGTGTTGTTGAGTATGAGGAAGATACGGTGAACGAAGCCTCCCAGCAATGGCTCGATGACGGGCATGAGGCGCTGGAGGGAATCATGGAAGGTCTCGCCGCCGGCATGGAGATTGTCGGTGATCTTTATGATAAGCAAGAGTACTTTGTCCCTGAAGTATTGATGTGCGCAGATGCACTTTATGGTGGGTTGGATATTCTCAGACCCCATGTCCCGGAAAAAGAGGGTGGCCCCAAGGCCCAGGTGGTAATCGGCAGCATCCAGGGAGATGTCCATGATATCGGTAAAAACCTGGTAAAGATGATGTTCGATGTGGCCGGTTGGGATGTTCATGACCTGGGCCGTGATGTTCCCCTGGAAAATTTTGTGAGCGAACAACTCAAGACCGACTCCGAGGTCGTCGCGATGTCTGCCATGATGACCACCACCATGCTGGGTATGAAAAAAGTCATCAAGATGATCAAGGATAAGAATCCGGATGTGGCGATCATGTTAGGTGGCGCACCGGTAACAAAGGACGTAGCCAACCTGTTTGGTGCCGACGGGTACGCCGAGTCTGCCGGAAACGCCGTTTCCGAAGGTATAAAAATGATTGGCCGATTGAGAGAATACCAGAAAAAGGACTGATTTAGTAAAGCCATAAATTTTTAGATAATATTTTTAACCCTGCTGACAGCAGGGTTAAAAAATCCTTCCTGAGAATGGCGTGCCATCCGTACGTTATTATAAGGAAGGACGACCGATACCATCGTCCAATAAATTTATCTGGAAAACGATATCGAAGAAGGAGGAAGACGGCGAATGGATGAAGACAAGGTAATGGTGATATTCCAACCTTCGGGCCAACGCGGGGAAGTGCCCAAAGGCACCAATATAATCGAGGCCTCCAGATTGCTGGGGGTAGACATTGAGGCGCTGTGCGGGGAGAAAAAAGTATGTGGGAAATGCATCGTCCGTATCGAGGAAGGCCATTTTGAAAAGTACGGCATCACCTCCAGCACTACCCATGTCAGCCCATGGCTGGAGGAAGAAGACAAGTTTATAACGCCCGATCTTAAGGAGAAGGGATTCCGGTTGGGATGTGTGGCCGCTATAGAAGATGATATCCTCGTTTTCGTTCCTGAAGAATCAAGGGCCGGAAAACAAGTGGTCAGCAAAGCCGCAAGGGATATCCATATTGATCACAATCCAGCAGTGAGGGTTTATTCTGTTGAGGTTTCCCCGCCAACCTTTGAAGAACCCACAGGTGACTTTGAACGGGTTTGCCGGGGGCTGGAAAGAGATTACGGTCTTGAAAACCTGACCATTGATATTTTTACCCTGCGGCGCCTTCCTGATGCTTTGCGTGAGGGCAACTGGACCGTGACCGTTAGCGTCTGGAACGATAAAGAGGTCATTCGGGTGCGACCGGGCAAGGTGGAGCAGGCGTACGGCATTGCCATTGACGTGGGAACGACCACCGTGGCCGGTTACATGTGTGATTTACAGACCATGGAAGTGTTGGAAACCGTATCAATGATGAATCCCCAGTGCAAATACGGTGAAGACGTGATGGCACGCATCACATACCACATGATGAATGAAGACGGATTGAAACGTATGAGCGATGATATCATTGAAGGAATCAATGAGCTGATCGAAAAGGCTGTCGCCAGTACATATCCCCCCAAAAAGAAGAAAAAAAAGAAAAAGGGGGAAAAAGGGCCGGCCGAGTATGTGGAAGTCCCCGAGGAAGGCAAGACATATCTGCGCCTGATCCGTGAAGATATCGAGGATATTACCATCGGTTTTAACACGGCCATGCACCACATTTTTCTTTCATTGAATCCGGAGTATGTCGGATTGGCGCCCTTTCCGCCGGCGATTCACCATAGCATGGACATCAAAGCCCGTGATCTGGGGGTCAATGTCAATCCATCCACCTATTTATTTGTCCTGCCCATTGAGGCCGGATTCGTGGGCGCCGACAATGTGGGCGTACTGATTGCCGAAGAGCCCTACAAACACGAAGAAAACCAGCTGATAATCGATATCGGCACCAATGGCGAGTTGGTTCTGGGAAATCGCCATAAACTGATCTCTTCATCGTGCGCGACAGGCCCTGCTCTGGAAGGCGCCCAGCTTGCTTTCGGCATGCGGGCCGCTCCAGGGGCCATCGAGCGCATCGAAATTGATCCGGAGACCAAGGAGGTCGATTATAAAGTCATCGGCCGGGAAGCCTGGCGCAAATTTTCAGAACCCGAGGAGATGAAAGCAAAGGGTATCTGCGGTTCCGGTATCCTGGACGTGTTGGCCGAGCTTTACAGAGCCAACATCATCTTGAAAAGCGGCGTGTTCAATAAAAAGGGGCTGAAGGATCATCCACGATTCAGGAAAAATCCGGACACCAAGCAGCCGGAATTTATTTTGGCCTGGGCTAATGAATCAAGCATTGACAAGGATATTGTCATCACCCAGAAAGATATCCGGCAGATTCAGCTTGCCAAGGGCGCCCTTTATGCCGGCTGCAAGTTGATGGTTGAGCGGATGGGACTGGACAAGGTTGATACGGTGAAGATTGCCGGCGCTTTCGGTACCCATGTGGATCGTGAAAAAGCCTTGATCATGGGGCTGTTTCCGGATTGTGAAATCGAAAAAATAAAGGGTGTGGGCAATGCCGCCGGAGACGGATGCCGGGCGGCCTTGTTGAACGCCACAAAGCGTGTGGAAGCCAACTGGTGCTCACGCAACGTGGAGTACATTGAATTAACTGTGGAAAAAAACTTCCAACAGGAATTCATGGAAGCCATGCAATTACCACATATGACGGACGAATTCCCCCATCTCGAGGGTATTGTCCCCGATGACATCCTGAAGCAGTAGATCTGTTGTAATGGGCGTGCCAAAACCACTAGGAGAAACAGAATACAAGGAGGATATCTGTACCACCGTAGACCCTGGGATCTGTGGCCTCCCTTGTCGTATCAGAGCCCACAAAGAAAGTGCCCGGGCAGTCACCATTGACATTGGACGGACGCAGTGCGAACAGATCGTCATGCTCGCCAAACGGATCGACAGAATAACCTTACAGGAGTTGTTTGCACCACTAACCCGTAATCCCGTGTGCGTGGCAGCTCAGAAGGCCGGTTGCCACGCCTCTTGCCCGGTACCGGTGGCGATTTTAAAAACAGCGGAAGTGGCCATGGAAATGGCGCTTCCAAAGCAGGTTATAATCAAGTTTGAAGCCTGTGACAGGAAAGAAAAATGAGCCAAGCCAAGCCAAACCCAAAAATAGTCTCTTTTAAATCCCAGAAAGAGGGAATTTCACAGGCATTGATTCAGAAGCTGCTGGAAAAAGGAAAAAACTACGGTTTGAACGCCATATTTCCCTTTTCCATTGATAAAATCAAAGTGGCCCAATGGGTTCAACTTAAATGCCGCTACGGTTGCAACCGCTATAATACAAACTGGTGCTGCCCTCCGGCAACACCGGAACCCGACAAGGTTCGCGCGGTGCTATCGGAATATTCAGTGGCGCTTCTGCTGGTGGGAAGTACAAATTGTGCCGATTTTTATCTGGACAATAGTCGAAAAAGGGCCAATCAGGTACGTTGCTGGAAGGGCAGCGTCAGTCTGGAACGGTTGCTCTTTCTGGAGGGATACTACAAAGCATTCAGCCTGGTGGGTGAGTGCTGCGCCTTGTGTAAAACTTGTGCTTATCCTCAGGAATGTCGTTTCCCCCAGGAAAAACGCCCTTCTATTGAATCCTTTTCCATTGATGCTATCGGGACCCTGCGAAACCTGGGGGTTTCTCCCAGGGTCGCCAATCATAAAAATGATAGCTACAGCTACTATGGCATCATTCTGCTGGAGTGACTGGTATGGGATAATCTGGCAGATTGATAAAACAACATGCGGATTCAGTCAGGCCATTGGAAAGGAGGTGGTCAGGGAGAACAGAGGAACTATCGTTTCATAGAATTGTGAACCCATAATCACTACATAAAGGAGGGGAAGAATGGCTAAGCAAATGCTAATTGATGCCTACCGCGGGAAAAAGACAGTTAAACCCCCGTGGGTGCCTTACGCTGGCGTTCATTGCGCTTTTTTAATCAATGAGCCGGCTGACAAGATGCTCCAGGATCCGGAATTGCTGGCAAAAGGGGTGGTCCATACCGCCAAGCGATACAATGCAGATGGCATCCCACTGGTATTCGATTTGTCGGTGGAAGCCAATTCCGTGGGCTGTGAGCTGAAGTGGTGGGAGGATAATGTGCCTTCCGTCAAAAACCATCCATGCTCGGACAAAACACCTGCCGAGGCCGGTCTTCAGCTGCCCACCAAGGATTCGGGGCGCTGGTCGGTGCTCTATGAGGCCGCCAGAATCGCTAAACCCCAGCTCGACGAGCTCGATTGTGTATTGATGGGACTTTATTGTGGTCCCCTGACGCTAGCCTCTCACTTGGCTGGTGTACGTATTTTTACGGATGTTTATAAACATCCTGAATTCGCCGATGAAGTGTGTAAGTTTGCCGGCGAGATCGGGAACCTCGCCGCCGGATTTTATGCCGAGATGGGATGCGAGATCATTGCCATCGTTGACCCCGTGGCCTCGCAGATCAAATCGGAAACCTTTAAGAGATACGTTACACCCCATTGCCAGGCGGGCATCAAGACCATTCATGACGCTGGAATGACATCTTCTTTTTTCATTTGTGGTGACGCCACCAAGGTCATGACAGACGTCTGTACCATTGGCACGCATGGTTTTGCCATTGACGAGCAGATGAACATGAATTTTATCCGCGACCTGGCCCTCAAACACAAGGTCGGATTCGGTGGCAACCTGAAATTGACGCTGGCCTTGAGCCTGGGCCTGCTTTCGCCCCGGGAAGATGCCATCGTAAGCTTGGCTGCAGGAGGTCAGCATGGTTATACGTTCGCACCCGGCTGAGACATGCCCTACGATGTTCCGGTGGAACATATGGACCAAGCGATTGAAGTGCGTGACTGGTTTGAGCAGTACTATTCAAAGTATCCGGAATCTTGGTAAACCACTCTAAGAAAGGAGACGGATCATGGCGGATAAATTAAACATAGATGTGGTGACCCTGGACAGCGTTCAATGCGCTGCATGTGGATACATGATGGAATCCATTGCGGCCCTGCCCGATGATGTCCAGGAAGTCATCGATTACACCGAATGGTCGATTAAGAACAAAGACGGCATCGGTAAATTCATGGAACTCGGTGTTAAAGTCCTGCCGTCCATTTGCATCGAAAGAGACGTTGTATTTCCAAGCATCATTCCTCAATACGAGGAACTCATCGATGAAATGGCCAAGCGTGCACCCACTGATGCCATGAAGGAGAGGATCGCGTCCCTCAGAGACGTTGGATTTCAATTTGACAAGATCCAGGAAAACCTGGCAAAGGCCGGTGCCGGCATGGCGACACGTGTCGACTCTACAGTGAAAAAATAAGGCCACTTCACAACCTTGAATTAGGGCCCCGCAAGGGGCCCTAATTCACATCCGGAGTCTTCGACATTTTGAACACCAACGACATTCTTGAACAGCTGAAATCGTTTACCATCAACCATGGCCTGCCGAAGACGGACATGGCGCTTTTCAACACCCTGTGCCCATACTGCGGCAAGACCGATCGCATACGGCCCTTGGAGCATCCCGACGATCTTTCCCATACGATGACATCCGAAGATCTGACGGCCTACGAGGGCTTCTGGAAACATTTTGCTGCGTCCGAAGGATCGCTGGGTGTATGCAAATTTTGCCAGAACCCATTGAGGCTGGGCGGTAACGGGCGAGCCGAACCACTGTACCAATAACGTCACCGTCGATGCAATGAACCATTGCATTTGATTCGTCAGTGCGTTATTGCAAATTTCCCGGTTCTAAATTTTTCCGTTTTGGCTTGTCCGGGTTTGGACGATCGCATATAACATCATACCCGCACCAAACTGAGGAGAGAACATGAAAGTCGAAATATTAGGATCCGGCTGCAAAAACTGTGATCAACTCCTTGAAAATGTGTTGTCGGCCGTCTCGTCACTCGATGGTGAAAAGACTATCAAAGTAGAAAAAATCGGCGACGTCCAGTATTTTACCAAAATGGGCGTATTCATGACCCCGGGCCTGGTCATCGACGGTGAGGTGATCTCGGTTGGAAAAGTGCTGTCCGCGGATGAAATCAAACATAAGATCGAGGAGAAAATGGGCTGATGTCTGATGTAACCCGCGTTTACCTGATTACCGGCTTTTTAGGTGCCGGAAAAACGACCCTTCTCAATCGGATTATTCAACGATTCCCAAGCGACAAAAAACTGACCCTCCTTGTCAACGAATTCGGAGAAATTGGTGTAGACGGCACCTTGGTTGAAGGCGAGGATATCGACATGATGGAAATCAGTAAGGGATCCATCTTCTGTGTCTGCGTCAAAACCGATTTCATCAAAGGGTTGTATGAACTGAACACGACGGTCAAACCGGATGTCATGCTGATTGAGTCTACCGGTGTGGCCAACCCGTCAGATTTAAAAAAAGACTTGGCACTGCCGATTTTTAATAACCGTTTCGAGTTCATGGAGCAGTTCTGCATCCTCGATGCCGTCCATTTTCTGGATGCTTATGAGGTCTATGCCTCTCTTGAGAAACAAATTGCATCTTCCAGTGTATTTATTATCAATAAAACCGACATGGCTTCTACCGATAAGATTGCCGAGACCAAAAAGGTGATTCGTCAGTTCCATTCAGACCCCACTTTTTTTGAGACGACTTATGCGGACATTCCACTGGATGAATTTTTTGGATTCGATGATCAACAGGCATCCGCATCAGACAGTTCCAACACTCCTGCGGGAGATCGACCGGTGTTGTCCGCCGATGAACTCGACAAATTCATCGACAATCTGCTTGATGATCCCAACCTTGAAATCACACCACCGGATATGCTCGTATCCGTTGCCTATCATTGGACCGGAGATGACCTGCATCAAATCAGACAAGCTGCCGACACGCTCCCCGATTCCGTGGTGCGGGCCAAGGGTTTTGTTGAGGAGAACAACCAGATATATATTTTCAATTATGTAATGGGAGACTGGACGCTCGAAAAAACCGACATCCCCGGCAAGGACATCGCCCATAAAAACATCCTCGTATTTATCGGTCCTCCCGATGCCATGGACGGCATCGAGGAGACCACGAAAACGGGCAATTGGAAAAACATGGGCGTGTATCAGCCTTTTTCAGAAGATACCCCATAAAACCGGGATGGTTAATACCATGACTGAAAATCACTATGATATTTTAATTGTCGGAACCGGACCGGCCGGTGCCACCGCTGCCTTTTATGGACAGCGCCTTGGCCTGAAAACGGTCGTATTTGGTGACACTCCCGGGGGAATCACTTACATGATCGAGAGCCTGGTGGATTTCCCATCAATTGTTGGGGGTATTTCAGGGACGGAATTTGGCGTAAAGCTCTTTCAGCAGGCCCAGATGGAGGGGGCGATGTTCACCATGAGTCTGTTGGACACCCTCAAAGAGACGGATGATCAATTTTTCGCCACCGATACGAACGGTTTAACCTACACTGCGCCTTGTGCCGTCATCGCCACGGGCAGAGCACCAAAGCGGCTTCAGGTGGCGCGTTCAGATATGAAAGGTGTCAATTTATGTTCCGTTTGTGACGGTCCGTTGTTCAGAGATAAAGACGCCACCATTGCGGTGGTGGGCAGCAATAATGCGGCAGGGCAGCACGCCCTGACCCTGAGCCGCGTTGCCACCAAGGTATACATAATCTGCAGGAGCCAAACGCTTTTAATGGATGCCGCCCACCGCCAGTTAGTTGCCGACCAGGAAAATATCGATGTATTAACGGGCACCGAGGCCACCGGCTATGTGGGCCTCGATTGTGTGGAATCGCTCGCCGTAACAACCAGCGATGGTGAAACAAAACATTTCGCCGTGGATGCCGTTTTTCCTGCCATTGGATGGGAACCCAACATTAAATGGCTCGACTTTCCGGTTAAGCGTACTCCCGAAGGTTATTTAATTACCGATGAAACGCTGATGACCTCCAAGACCGGCCTGTTTGCCGCCGGTGACATTCGGGAAAAAAAATTGTATCAGGTGCTGACAGCATGCGCCGATGGTGCTCGCGTCGCAAAATACGTATCCGAGTTTCTGGAAAAAACGAACGGGTAGTTATCAAGAAAACCGGAGATTGGAAATATACAGGCGCCATCATCATAAGGATTAGAGTACTAAACCTGCCGACATTTTCTAAAATCAACCCACATAATTTGAAAATTCATCTTTTAGCCGATTGACGAATCAAAGTAATCTGTTGGTATACATGGTATAATATATTACCATGGAGGTTATCAGGGCATGACCATCGACATTGAAGACTGCCCCTGTTCGGGTAAGAATATGAGTAATCTGGCCGGCCCCTGGATTCTTCTTACGCTTTACCATCATCAGGGAACCCACGGTTACGAAATCCGGAAGATCATTAAAGGGTACATTGAAGACTTTTCCGTGGGGATAAATATTACCGGCCTCTATCGTCATCTGAATATGCTTGAACAAAGAGGAATGCTTTCCTCCGAATGGGATACCACCGAGAAGGGTCCGCCGAAACGAAGGTACACCCTCACGGAAAAAGGAACAGAGTGTCTGTGGCGCTGGATGAACACTTTGGGCAATCAGGCGCTGCTTATCGGAAGATTTTTTGATCAGGCACGGACGGTTTTCCCATCAGCTGTCCTTCCAAAGGTGCAGGTATAAACGAATCGGAAGATATTTCACATGGGCCGAAGCATATTAAAGAACCTGATTCCCGTCCTTATATTCATATTACTATGGCAGGTGATAGCGCTTATGGTTACGGCTGTGAAAGGGGTTCCGTTTCCGACACCGTGGCAGACCGGTGTTAAATTCGGCTCCCTGCTCGGAGGGCAGTTCCTTTCCGATCACACGTTGTACCGTCATATCCTCGACAGTCTCACGCGCTGGTTTATTGGTTTTTCCATCGCCGCCATAGCGGGAATCGGTTACGGTCTGGCTGCGGGATGGTCGCGTCTGTTTGAAGATGCAACCTACAAGATTTTGCACATACTCCAACTCATACCCGGGCTGGCGTGGATTCCGGTGGCCATTCTCATCTTCGGGATCGGTGAAACCGCCACAATTTTTATGATCGCCATGACCGCCTTTACGCCGGTAGCCATCAACGTGCTTTCAGGAGTCAAACGGTTGGACACAACCTTTGTCCGTGCGGCGCTCATGATGGGGGCCGGCAGGAAGGCGCTGTTTCTTCAGGTGTTATTGCCCGGTTCACTGCCCGCTATTTTAAGCGGGCTTCGAATTGGTCTTGGAAACGGATGGCGGGTTCTTGTTGCGGCCGAGATGATTGTGGGTACAGGCACCGGTCTGGGTTATTCCATAATCCAGGCCCGCTGGACACTTGATTATACGTCCGCCTTTGCCTGCCTGGGCGTTATCTGTGCCATCGGTCTGGTTTTTGAACAGTTCATTTTCAATCCATTGGAGCAGCGAACCATTGCACGGTGGGCGCTGGATCGTGATGCGTGATGATACGGATTGAAAATATCAGCAAAAGGTATCGTTATAATGGTCACGAATCCGCAATGATATTGTCGGATATCAACCTCACCATCCCTGAGGGACAATTTGTGTGCTTACTGGGACCCAGCGGTTGCGGAAAGACAACCCTTCTCAATCTTGTTGCCGGCTTTATCAAACCCTCACAAGGCCGGATCCTGTTTAACGATGCGCGTGTCACCGGTCCGGGACCCGAACGGGGCGTCGTTTTCCAGGATGCAACCCTGTTTCCATGGCTGACCGTCCGCCAAAATGTAGAATTTGGGTTGCGCCAACGGGGGTTGAATAACAATAATCGCACAAAAATTGCCACGGAATATCTGCATCTTGTCGGCATGGCCCTCCACGCAAATGCATACCCCCATACGCTTTCCGGAGGAATGCGACAACGCATCGCCATTGCCAGAGTGCTTGCCCTGGAACCGCAAGCGCTGCTCATGGATGAGCCCTTTAGCAGTTTGGATATCAACTCGCGGGAGCATCTTCAAGATGAACTGCTGAGAGTCTGGGATGCACACCGGCGCACTTTACTTTACGTTACCCACAGTGTTGAAGAAGCGGTCTACCTGGCTGATCGGGTGATTATCATGGGACCTGCACCGAAAAGCATTTGCGGGGATATGATCCTGCCCCTGAAGCGGCCCCGGAAGCATTTCTCGGACGAGTTTCGCAGTGTAATCGCATCACTGCGCCTTTCACTGGATGCACTTCCCTGCTGCATAAAACCATCCGAAAAAAAAAGCGGTAGAATCTAATGAACTTGACCTGTGCCCATTCAAGGTTTCGCGATTGTTGTTTGATTTTATTCGTTACGTCCCTCATTATATCTTGTGACCAGAATGAAGTGGTCAATACAACAAAACCTATCCGGTTTGCCTTTCAAAACCGCATCGGCAGTGCCATTCCCATTGTTGCCGTAGAAAAAGGATTCTTCAAAAAGCAGGGCCTTATAATCAAGCCACTTCGTTTCAGCAGCGGTCCGGCCTGTGCGGAAGCCCTGTATTCCGGTTCCGCTGACATCGGAACGATGGGGGACACCACAGCTATTTTTGCCACTGTCCAACACGCAAACCTGAAGATGATCGCCAGCCACAGTACCGGTGAACACCGTCACCGACTCATCGTGCAAAACGCCGCCCCCTATCGAACGCTTGGGGATTTGCGCGGCAAACGGATCGGCATTAAGAAAGGGACTTCGACCCACGGAGGGTTCCTGGCCGCCCTGGCGGCGGGCAACATACCCCGTGCCGCCATAACTGTCGTTGATCTCAATCCCAACACCATGCCGGTCGCGCTCATGGCGGGTTCCATAGAAGCATTTGCCGCGAGCGAACCGACACCTTCCCTTGCCGAACTAAAAGGTGGACGTGAACTCATCACTTTCGGAGGTTTGGGCAACCAATATCCCATCATGATGCTTGCACACGCAACATTTATAAAAAATCGCGAAAAGGACCTCCTGCGCTTTATCGGTG
>JAOZUU010000185.1 GCA_029938515.1 Desulfobacterales bacterium
GCCAAAGCTTTTGATGATCTCAACCGGGGTGCCGTGCCGGTTGATGGGTTGAAGCTTCAACACATTCATGCTCTCGATGTTTTTAATGCCTTCGTCGGCATATTTATCCAACAGTGCATTCAGGACGTTGCGCGCCTTTTCCCCGTATTTGGTGAAATAATTCCGCTTTTTCACGTTTTCCGCGCGTTCTTTGCGGGTAAGAGGCGGCTGGTCATAGACGACATGGCAAATCAGATCAAAAATACCGAAATCTTTGCCGACCACATCGGCCAACGGTTCAAACATGACGCCTGCTTCTTCCAGTTCCTCAATGATGGCATTTTTCCGTTCAGCCTTGTTCCACTGCTTTAGAAAATGATCCAGGGAAGCATAGCCCTTGCGGACCGTTTTGCGGGTATAATCACGCAATGACTCGGTAATCAGCTTGCCGTCTTTCCCGTAGTATTGGACCCGCTCGGCGATGACCATCACTTCGACATCATGAATGACATATTTGACGCGCTTTCCCGTCCCCGGCTCAACGAAGGGGGGATCACCAACAACTTCTCCATCATCACCACTATCGGGGGTGTCGCCGGTATCGCCGGTATCATCATCCGGTGGAACGATGGGCTCATCCGGTTCCGGTTCGTATACCTGGACCGGGTCTCCGTCAAAATCGGGATCTGAAAACAGCTCCGTCGCCTTTTTAAAATCCATGATCGTGAAATAATATTTACCGAAATCCGCATTGATGCGCGTGCCCCGGCCGATGATCTGCTTGAACTGGGTCATGGAGTTGATGACCTGATCAAGCACGATTAATTTGCACGTCTGTGCATCCACTCCGGTGGATAGCAGCTTGGAAGTGGTGGCAATCACCGGGTATCGGCTTTCCGGATCAATGAAATTATCGACTTCGATTTTGCCTTCCTCGTTATCACCGGTAATCCGCATGACATAGCGGTGATTTGTTGACACGGCATCGGCATTTTCATTGCTGATACACTGCCGCATCCGTTCAGCGTGATCTATATCCTCACAAAAGATGATGGTTTTATCAAAACGACCAGTTGCTTTTAAAAACTCCGTGGTTTTTTTGGCCACCAGTTCCGTTCGTTTCTCAAGGACCAGCGTTTTGTCAAAGTCCTTTTGGTTGTATATGCGATCTTCGACGATTTTGCCGTGCTTGTCGGTTTTCCCTTTTTCCGGACGCCAGCCCATTAAATCCTTGTCGAAATCGATGCGAATGACCTTGTAGGGGGCCAGAAACCCGTCCTCGATACCCTGCTTCAGTGAATAGGTGTAAACCGGTTGGCCGAAATAATGAATGTTGGACACATATTTGGTTTCCTTGGGGGTTGCCGTCAGGCCGATTTGCGTCGCGGATACAAAATATTCCAGGATGTCGCGCCAGACCGAATCTTCCGCGGCGCTGCCCCGGTGGCATTCGTCGATGATGATCAGATCGAAAAAATCAGGTGAAAATTCTTTGTATATATTCTTGTCTTCTTCGGTTCCGGTCACCGCCTGGTAAAGGGCCAGATAGACTTCATAGGATTTATCAATTTGCCGATTTTTGATTTTGGTCATAGCCGATCCAAACGGCTTAAAATCATTCACCCGGGTTTGATCGACGAGGATGTTTCGGTCGGCCAGAAACAAAATCCGCTTTTTGGTGCGGGATTTCCACAACCGCCAAATGATTTGAAAGGCGGTATAGGTTTTGCCCGTACCCGTAGCCATTACGAGCAATATTCGGTTCTGCCCCCTGGCAATGGCTTCGATGGTGCGATTGATCGCCACAAGCTGATAGTATCGCGGGGTTTTTCCGCCGGTATCAAAATGGTAATCCTGGGTGACAATATGTTTGTTCGAATCATCAATCCCTTTGAATTGGGTATAGCGGCGCCATAGCCGGGCAGGCGACGGGAAATCGTTTAGCTTGATCTCCTTTTCGGGTTTGCCGGAAGATTGGGTGCGGTCATGCTCCAGGAATGCGTCTCCATTGGAGCTGTAAACAAAAGGGACATCCAGTATTTCACCATAGGCAAGTGCTTGCGGCATGCCGCTGCCGACGGAATGCTTGTTGTCCTTGGCCTCAATAACGGCAATGGGGATATTGGGCTTGTGATAAAGAATATAATCCGCCCGCTTGGCTTTGCCGCGCGTCACCAGTTTACCCCGCACTATCACCCTGCCGGCGGTGAAAGTGACTTCCTCCCTGATCTGTTCCATTTTATCCCAGCCGGCATTTTCAAGGGCCGGGGTGATGAATTTGGTGCAGATGTCGCGCTCTGAAAGGGATTTTTTATTCATTTTTCTGCTCTGATCTCCAGCCGTTTCCGTGCCGTTTTAACCGCTTTGTGAACCTGTTTTTCCGGCATTATAATCGATCCAAACTAATGACATGTAAAAAGAACGTATTTCGCTCAATCGGGTTAGCTCTGGTTTGCCCACATATAGCCTTCTTAATGGATATCAGTTACATAAGAACAATAAATTATTACAAATTAACAAGCTGTAATCATTCGAGTATTACCTTTTTATTCATTTCCGGCACAACAAAACCTACCGCTCAGTTACATAAGGCATATATAAGAAATCAGGCCCAAAACGGAATGTATTTAGCATGCTTCCTTGACTTGTTTTCAGGGTCATAAGGTTTTATTAGTTCAGCTTCAATCGAATCTTTTATGATTCTTGAAGCCATTGGGTAGTTTTTATCTTCAATGCCCATCCGGTTTCTTGGCATTGCAATAAACTGCTTCAATGTAACAGGCAACTGCGATGGAGTCAGCATGGCTTCTCCTTAAAAGACGTCCAGCTCAATTGTATCGACAATGTCGAGATAATCTTCTTTATCATATTTCGACAACCTCGCTCATCAGTCCCTGAGTTTCCAATTCAAGTTCAAGAAGATCCACACGGATTTCTTCCAGACTCCTTAACGGTCTGTATTTGTAAAAATATTTCGTAAAATTGATCTCATATTACGCTTTTAGCAACGATGGCTGCATAAGGAAATCGATGATGTTCAGGCGTTTGATTCCGTCCAGATCATGACCGAAAGCGGAATCGAGGGAAAGAACATACTTCGGATAATTGTCATGGATTTTTTGTAATACGCTGAATTCACGCTGAACCACTTTCGGCGTTGCGAGGAGATAGGCCACCTGGATGTAGATCTTCTCCCTCTCTTTTGTGGCAATGAAATCGATTTCGCTGTCATCGTGTTTGCCGACCCAAACCTGATACCCCCGCCGTTTCAGTTCAAGAAAGACCACATTTTCCAGTACTCCCGAAATATCCGCTTCGCGATAACCCAAGAGGGCATGACGCATTCCCGGATCCGTCAGGTAATATTTTTCACGAACTTCCAGCAGGCGCTTGCCTTTAAGATCGTATCGTGGAACCTTATATAGCACCAAAGCCTCTATAAAATAGGCCAGATACTTTTGCACGGTTTCAACACCCACCCGAATCCGCTGAGATTTTAAATAATCAGCGATTTTTTTTGCTGAAAAAATATTGCCGATGTTATCGAAGACAAATCGGCTGATGTTTTCCAGCAGGGGAGCATTGCGAACATTGTGACGGGCAATGATATCTTTAAGCAAGATCGTGTTGTAAATAGCGCTGGTATACTGGTAAATGATGGTTTCTTCGAGCGGAAAATGGTGAATCGCAGGAAGGCCGCCAAAGCGCAGAAAATGATGGAATTCCTGCTCCCGGGACGCGGCTTTGTCGCCTCGAAACTGAAGGAACTCATCAAAACCAAGTGAATACATGGGGAATTCAATATAGCGCCCCGAAAGGAGTGTCGCCAATTCGGAAGAGAATAGGTGTGCATTCGAACCGGTTAGGTAGATATCAGCATTGCCCTGTTTTGCCAGGGACGCAATCGCCTTTTCCCACTTTGTTATTTCCTGGACTTCATCGATGAAGACATATTTTTTTCCTGAAATTTCTTGAAAAGATTCAGCGATAAAGGCATCTAAATCTCGGTAGGTGCGAATATCCTCAAACTCAAGGGATTCTTTATCTATGTAAAGGATATTCTTGGGATCGGTGCCATAGGTATGCTGAATGTGGGCAATGAGTTGCTTAAGGAAACAGCTTTTCCCAACTCGGCGCATACCGGTGATAATTTTGATAACCGGTTTGCCGATAAAAGGTGTGATGCGATGGAGATAAATATTTCTTTTATAAAAGAAGGTTTCCACAAAAATCCCATTTATTTTCTGTACATAAGAAACTTTAAGATAAAATATCTATTTTGTCAACCAAACAGAACGGGGATGTTGAATGTTGCGACCGTGTCGCAATAATATTTTTACAATTAGAAAATCGATTTCTTTGTTGTCTATTGGTCCTGGTATTCCGAAAAAGTCATGTCTTTTTCGGAATAGGGGTCGAAATAGTCGCTGTCATCGGGTTTAAGTTCCGGTGGTGTCAAAGGGTCGCGGCATGATCTTTACCTTTTGTTTGCAAGAGAGTATAAGCAAACTCAACATTTTTGTCCAGCTAATTGGCCTTCCTGCTCAATTTGCTGATATATAAAGGGATATTGTCAAACTTATCAAAAGAAAAATCGGGATGAACTCGTAAAAAGCCCCACAACCGCCATGCCGGATCTGATCAGTCTTCAGGCTACGCCTCTGGCTACGACCCGACAAGTCGCTTTTCAGCTTCGCCGTGACACGTCCGGTATCCTGAAAATACAAAAATAACAGGATTCCTGTCTCCAGATGGAGTCCAGGACAGGCTCCACCGGACTTCAACATTGTGATATGTGTCAATTCGAAACTTGGCTATCTGTTAAATTGCTCCCTGGGTCGTCGTCATCAGGGAAATATGGTAAAGTTGAAAGACGGATCTAAAAAATAACCGGGAGGATAACAATGGTCAAAGCTGGTATTATTCAAACAACTGATCGCAAAGAGGGTGTTCGCGAATCTTTAAAGGTGCTCGATTTTAATCCGGTTAAAAATAAAGATGTTTTGATTAAACCCAACTTCAATACGGCTGATCCGACGCCCGGGTCTACCCACAATGATACGCTGAATATCCAGAAACACAGGTTTGTTTATAGGTCGTTTAAATTTAATAGCAGCATGTGAATAGGAGCCAGGCTCAATGGGTCGGGAGTATCTCGAGCAAGGCGGGCCAGCATCCACCAGAATGCTTTTGCTTTTATAACACAGTTGAGACCGTGTGAGTGTGCACAGATTTCAATATTACACCCTCCTCCTCTTTCGGCCCGCTCCGGAAGGTTCCGACAGTCGGTGGGATGCTCGTCGCACCAGTCATCACACCAGAGACAGGTGCCGTCCTCCTCGTCATGGTAGTTTCCGTCCAGGTCATGGGCTTCTATGTCGGCAAAATCAAAGAGGATTTTATCATTATTCTTGCAAAAGTTTCTGATACGGTCATTATTTGCCTTAAGCGTCGGATCTACCGTGCCTGGATCGTTGTGCTTTACCTCGCGGTGCCCAGTCATATAAACAAAAGCGACATCCGGGTGCTGCGCTTCCAACTCACTCATTGCCTGCAGGTACTGATCAATGTATTCCGCAGTACTGTTACCCACTTGTCCGCACCATGCCCAGCCGGAAACTGTGAAAAGATTTGAATCGAGCACTTTGTCCGTTCCCTCCCAGGCAGCGGCACCTTCCCAGTACCCCAAATGACCGTCATCCGTGTCGGGCCAGAGTCCTTCCTCCCACATCCGCAGGGAAGGTGGACTCGTTTTATCTGGCAGATCAGGATTACGAGCACCGTTTCTATCCTCACATGAAAAATAATATTTCTTATGATCTATATTTTTGTCCAGCCATTTCAGCCCAGCCATTATCTGTGAGCCATGGGAGGTATGGCCGTAATGGATGGTGATCTTTTTTGCTTTTTCGAGCCATTCGGTAGGGATCTGGTCAAACTTTTTAACGGCTGTGTGATCAACT
>JAOZUU010000186.1:0-3966 GCA_029938515.1 Desulfobacterales bacterium
AGAAATTAGTCGAACACACCGCCTTTAAAAATGTTAACAAGGAAAAATCGAGTAAACGACAGGCAATATGGGTAAAAAAATTCACACTGCGCTATGAGGAAGAGCTTCGCAGACTTCAAGTCGAGCTATTGAAGATGCAAAAACATATAAAAAATAATGGGTTGCGCCTGCTCCTTTTATTTGAAGGGCGGGATGCCGCCGGAAAAGGGGGCACCATTAAAAGAATCCTCGAGCACCTGAACCCCCGGGGCACCCGTGTGGTGGCCCTGCTGACGCCTAGCAACACCGAACGTACCCAGTGGTATTTCCAGCGCTATATTCAGCACCTGCCGGCGGGGGGGGAAATGGTGCTTTTCGATCGCAGCTGGTACAATCGCGCCATGGTCGAACCGGTGATGGGGTTTTGCACCGATGAGCAGAACAAACGCTTTTTAAAAGACGTCCCCTTTCTTGAAGAGATGCTGGTCAAAGACGGCATCCGTTTGTTCAAATTTTTCTTTTCCGTAACCAAGGACGAACAATTGCGCCGGTTTGATTCGAGGGAGACCGATCTGCTTAAACAGTACAAAATTTCACCGGTGGACCGAATGGCCCAGGAAATGTGGGATGACTACACGGTAAGGAAATTCCAGCTGCTCAATGAAACCAACCGATCCCTGGCGCCCTGGACTATTATCCGTTCCGATAATAAAAAACTGGCGCGGTTAAATTGTATCAAATTTATTCTTTCCCAGGTAGACTACAAAGACAAGATATCTAAAAAAGAACTCAAAACCGATCCGGAGGTACTGATATCCGGTATCGATGAAATCAGGCTGATGGAAGAAGGTTTATTATCCCCCCTTGCGCTGCCGGGATAATTGAGGGTGGTTTTTGTTGCAACGCAGAACGTATTAAACCAAAGGAGGATAAAATGTCGGTTAAGGTGATCATAAAACGTAAATTGAAAATCGATGACCCGGAAAAACTGATACCCTTTTTAACCCGTTTGCGTGAACGTGCCAGAGAGCAACCCGGTTACATTTCCAGTGAGGTATTGAGGAATATTGATCATCCCGAAGATTACATGGTGGTCAGCAGATGGGAAACGGCCGCGGACTGGGAGAAATGGTTCAGCAGCAAGGAAAGAAGAGCTATCCATGGACAGATCGATTCACTGATCGGCGAAAGAACTTTTTATGATGTTTTTGAACCGATAAGCAGCAATTGATGGTTGCCCTAAAATACAGCGGGCGATCCATTTTAAAAATTGGATCGCCCAGCCCTTGCACGCAATTTATTTTTTTCCTTTTTTGCCCTTTTTCTTGCCTTTCTTTTGTTTCTTCTGTGCTTTTTTCTTTGCTTTCTTTAATTTGTCTTTCTTTTTTTCTTTAGCTTTTTTCTTTTTTGCCATCGGGTTCTCCTTTCGTTTTCAAGTTGAACTACCATTAGAGCATTTTGAAGAATAAAGCAAGCCTCTGAATCATGAGGCGTATTTTTTGGGGTATTCAAAAAATTCGGTTTTTCCGCATCGATCCCGAATCATTTCCCAAGAGGGGATTTCCAGGTGAACGCAGTAAATCCCACTGGTGGGGATATTGCTCACCGGATCGTTCCCCATGGCATTGGCCAGGCTCGTCATGCCGGGATTGTGCCCCACCAGCATCAGCTTGCTGATTTCATCATCCATTTGTTTGATTATAGCGATCATTCCCCGTTCACCGGTGCCGTACATGGATTCAGTGTAGATAATATCTTCAAGGGGGTAATTGACCCCGGCTGCAATAATCCGGGCGGTCATAGCGGCCCGGGTTGCAGGGCTGGACAGGACCAGGTCCGGCAATGCCCCTCGTTTTTTCAGTACGCCCCCCATAAACGGTGCATTCTTCCGGCCCCGTTTATTGAGCGGTCGTTCAAAATCATCCAGACCGGAATATTTCCAGCTGGATTTGGCGTGTCGAACAAGATAGAGAATTTTCATAGTGGCCATGACCTTGGGGTTCGCGTAAAATTAACTCTACGTTTAAAGCGCCGCCGGATCATGCAGCCAAATTTTCTTGGCTGCCGCCCGCCCGCATTTTTTACAAACGTATTTCGGTTTTCTGACCATATCGGCAAACTTTTTAAAATTTTTGCTGATATCCTTTCTATCCCACTTGCATAGTTGTTTTTCTTTTGTTGCCATTTTTCTTTTCCTTATGCGGGTCGGATATCATCAAGAGATCGGCTTATCTTCCATCAGAATCCGCCGCATTTCATCGAAATGAGCCTTTTCTTCCTTTTTTACATCCGGGTATCTCAGTTTAAGTGATTTCAATGTGTCCACAATGATTTCGCCCACGGTAAGCCGCATGTACGGCTTACTGTCAGCCGGAATGGCATACCAGGGCGCCCAGGACTTCGACGTCGCACCCAGGGCATCCTCATAAGCCTCCATATACCGTGGCCAAAGACGCCGCTCCTTCATATCGGCCGTCGCAAACTTCCAGTATTTTTCCGGCTCGTTGAGGCGGGAAAGAAACCGTTCGCGCTGTTCTTGAGGTGACACATTCAGCCAGAATTTCAGGATGACCGTTCCGTTGCGGGCCAGGTGTTTTTCATGGTCACGGATGGATTCATACCGCTCTTCCCAGATCGTGTCCCGATCCACGGGACCGGGAAGCTGCTGACCCTCCAGCACCTCGGGGTGGACACGCGCCACCAGGACTTCTTCGTAATAACTGCGGTTAAAGATTCCGATCCGCCCCCGTTCCGGCAGTCGTTTGCTGCTGCGCCAGAGAAAATCATGATCCAGCACTTCCGCGCTCGGTTGCTTAAACGAAAATACCTGACATCCGGCCGGGTTGATCCCGCTCATCACGGCGCGAATGGTACTGTCTTTTCCGCCGGCGTCCATGGCCTGAAAAATCAACAACAGCGCATAGCGATCATGGGCATAAAAAACCCGCTGAAGTTCCGCCATCTCCTCAACACATGCATTCAGCCGGTTTTTCAGTTTTTTCTTTTTCGGGAGATCGTCCGGGGGCCGGGTTGGAAAATCGGTGCGTTGGAAATTTCCGTCAAAAGGAACCAGGTACGGTGATTCTATAGTGGCAAACATATGTGATCATTCCTTCTTTTCCATAAACTGAGCGGTTCCAGGTTCCAGGTTCATGGTTCCGGGTTCAAGGGTTATAACTATTTAACCCGGAACCGTGAATGATGAACGGCTTAACCCGGGTTCTTATAATAAAGTAAATTCGCCTTTGTATTTTGTCAAATCCGAAGAAATTTTTTTTTCTTAAATTAACGACAGATGCTGGATGCCAGATGCTGGATATCAGCCGGGACCAAGCATCCAGTATCAAATGAAAGATCAATGCGGCTTGCGTTTGTCCTTTAAGATATGATTGGAAATGACCACGCGCTGAATTTCAGAAGTCCCTTCGTAGATGGTGAACACGCGCGCGTCCCGGTAGTACCGCTCCACAGCGTACTCCTTGGTGTAACCATACCCGCCATGGATCTGCAGGGCTTTAGCGGTGATGCGGTTGACCATCTCAGATGCGAAAAGCTTGGCCATGGATGCCTGGGCCGTGAAATTCACACCTCGATTTTTCATTGCGGCGGCGGAGAGGGTCAGTTGTCTGGCCGCTTCAATCTGGGTGGCCATATCGGCAATCATCCACCGCAACCCTTGAAATTTCGAGATTTTGCGACCGAACTGATCGCGGGATTTGGCGTACTTCACGGCGGCATCAAAGGCCGCCTGGGCCACGCCCAGAGATTGGGCGGCAATACCGATCCGTCCGCCGTCCAGCGCCGTCATGGCGATTTTAAATCCTTCGCCTTCCTCGCCGAGCATGTTTTCGACGGGTACCTGGCAATTTTCTAAAATCAGATCGGTGGTATCAGAGGCCCGCAACCCCATTTTATCTTCCTCGCGACCGACGATAATGCCGGGAAAACCCTTCTCCACGATAAACGCGCTGATTCCCCTGTGTCGTT
>JAOZUU010000186.1:4066-5936 GCA_029938515.1 Desulfobacterales bacterium
CCCATTTTTTTCAGGTTCCCGGCTGGAAATTCCTTGGAACGATCCCGCTCGGCGGCCGTGGCGGCCACTTCCTTGCGGGCAAATTCCCGGACCATGGATTGAATCATCAACTGTTCATCGGTCAGTTTGAATAGCATCGATTCTGCTCCTCTTATAAGTCGTCCTGCCTAACGGCGACGTCGTTGCCGGTTATAACTACTTTATTTATAGTTAAATTTTAAATATCAACCGCAGACCCACACAGACAGACGCAGACCATTATTTAAAAAATCAGGTGGATACAAATGGAAAAACCGTCTGCGTCTGTCTGCGTAGGTCTGCGGTTAATAATACGTAATAATACGGTTCAAGGGTTGAAAATCACAACGATGAGCTCGGCTTCTTCCTCGCCGGTATTTCGAAGGTTGTGCTGAATACCGGAATTAAAGTGAAGCGAGTCGTCTTTAGCCAGTTTATTGACGTGCTCTCCCACGGTGATTTCAACTTTCCCTTTTAACACGTAGGCGAATTCTTCGCCTTCATGGCGATAACCCACACCCGAATGCTCTGACATGGCCTCGATAGTGACCCGAAATGCTTTTAAATGCTTGTTCTCGGCCCCGGGGGTCAGGGTATCGTAGGCATAGCTGTCGGTCCTTTTGGTGTATGCTCTCACCCGTTTTTCCAACGTCGCTTGCTGTTCCTTCAGTAAAAAGCTCGAATCGATCCGCAACGCCCGGGAGAGCTGAAGCAGGGTGCCCACGGGCGGTATTTTCTTCCCGGATTCAATTTCCTTGATATAATCGACGGAGAATCCCGTTTCATTGGCCAGGTTATCCAGGGTTAGTTTTTTTTCCAACCGGGCTTTGCGGATTTTTTTCCCCACCGGTTCCATGGGGTCGGTTTTTTTGCGAGCCATGTCCCCTCCTTTTATACCGGTTGTCATATATCTGTTCCGATATGTCAGGATAACTTACGAAAGATATGCCTGTTTAACGGCTCAAATTGATTGTGAATGATGACAACCGCTATTCTATATTAATATTCATAGAATCCCCGTCCGGTCTTTTTGCCCAGCCATCCGGCTTCTACATATTTTCTGAGTAATGGGCAGGGCCGGTACTTGGAATCTTTAAAACCATCGTTCAATGTTTCCATTATGGCCAGGCAGGTGTCCAGTCCGATCAGGTCGGCCAGGGCCAGCGGACCCATGGGATGATTCATGCCCAGTTTCATGACAGTGTCGATGGATTCCCGTGTTCCCACGCCGTGATACAGGCAGTATACCGCCTCGTTGATCATGGGCAGTAAAATACGGTTGGCGATAAAGCCGGGATAGTCACTGGCCTCGGCCGGCGTTTTTCCGAATTTTTCGGCCAGCTGCCAGGTAATGTCAAACGTCTCATCCGATGTGGCCAGGCCGCGGATAATTTCCACCAGTTTCATGACCGGGACCGGGTTCATGAAATGCATACCGATGATTTTTTCCGGCCGCCCGGTTTGAGCGGCAATCCGTCCGATGGGGATGGATGAGGTGTTAGTGGCCAGGATAGCGTCGGGCTTGCAGATCTCATCCAGATTTTTAAAAATATCAAACTTAAGGGATTCATTCTCGGTGGCCGCTTCCACTACAAAGTCGGCATTGGCCATATACTTGATGTCGGTGCAGGTCTGGATCCGCTCCAGGACGGCATCTTTTTCCTCGGCGGTCAGCTTCCCTTTATCCACGCTGCGGGAAAGGAATTTATTGATCATATTCATGCCGCGATCGACAAATTCATCGGAAATATCGTTCATGATCACCCGCAGCCCACTCATGGCGGCCACCTGGGAAATACCGTTTCCCATCTGCCCGGCGCCGATGACACCGAAAGTCTTGATTTCCATTTTT
>JAOZUU010000187.1 GCA_029938515.1 Desulfobacterales bacterium
AAAATGATCGATAAAATGCGTCACAACAGCAGCCGGGCCATCATTTCCGGAGAAACAGCGGCCCTCCACGCCCATTTGAAAAAAAGAAAAAAACAGGGCGTGCGGATGAACATCAACCATCTGGGCGAAGCGGTCCTGGGGGAGGCCGAGGCCCATCATCGTCTGGAGACCTATCTCAAGGATCTTGAAGATCCCCAGATCGAGTATATCTCGGTTAAAATATCCACCATTTATTCCCAGATTCATTCTCTGGCCTTTGAGTATACCGTCGACATCCTGGTGGATCGGCTCTCCCGGCTGTACCGTCAGGCGGCCCGGCATGAATTTATCCGTCATAACGGCATCCGGGTAGCGAAATTTGTCAATCTTGATATGGAAGAATACCGGGATCTTGGTATCACTACCGCGGCCTTTTTACAGACCCTTTCCCAGCCCGAATTCACCTGTTACTCGGCCGGGATTGTCCTGCAGGCCTACCTGCCCGATTCCTTCAAAATCCAGCGCACCCTCACCGACTGGGCCAAAAAAAGGGTCGCCGCGGGCGGCAGTCCCATTAAAATACGCATCGTCAAGGGGGCCAATATGGAGATGGAACAGGTCGAGTCCGCCCTTTTTAACTGGCCTCTCGCATCCTACGACAATAAGCTTGA
The DNA here is from genome assembly GCA_029938515.1 of Desulfobacterales bacterium. Taxonomy (GTDB): domain Bacteria; phylum Desulfobacterota; class Desulfobacteria; order Desulfobacterales; family QNYZ01; genus QNYZ01. The sequence goes on from JAOZUU010000187.1 coordinate 651, forward strand.
TGTGGATGCCAACTACAAGCGGATGGTTCGCTTCGGCATGGATCCCGAAAACATCCGGGCGGTCAACCTCGGAATCGCGTCCCACAACCTTTTCGAACTGGCCTATGCCTATGAACTGGGGGAAAAAAATGATGTCAGCGATCATTTTTATTTTGAAATGCTGGAAGGGATGGCGGATCACGTCAGACGGGCACTGTCCGAAATGGCCGGGGATGTGCTGCTTTACGCCCCGGTGGCTTCCAAAGAGGAATTCATCAATGCCATCGCCTACCTGATTCGACGACTGGATGAAAATACCGCCGAAGAAAACTTTTTACGCCACGCACCGAACTTAAAGACCGATTCAAAGGCCTGGATATTTTTAAAGGACCAGTTTGTCGTCTCTGTTGACCGGATGGAAACGGCCGGAACAAAACCTTACCGTATCCAGGATCGCGGCCGGGAAATATTTCCGGAAAAAATGGGGACCTATTATGAAAACGAATTTGGAAACGAGCCCGATACGGATTGGACCCTGGCCGCCAATTGCAAGTGGGCTCAGGCAATTCGAGAGAAGTGGCAAAAATGTCCCGATGATTCACCCATCCAGATCCCCCTGGTAGTAGCCGGCCGGGAAGTTTACCTGGATCGGAAAATTCGCTCCACAATGGATCCTTCCCAATACCATGACCAGGTCTGTGTGGCCCGGTTTGCAATGGCCGAAGACAAAGACCTGGCGGAAGCGGTGGCCACGGCCAGGGCAGACCCGGATGGATGGCGGGAAACCAGCCACCATGACCGCCACTGTATTTTATCCGATGTTGCCGGGAATCTGCGCCGGGCCCGGGGCGACCTGATCGGGGCGGCCGCCGCCAATACTGGCAAGATTTTCACCGAAACGGATGTAGAGGTTTCCGAGGCCGTCGATCTTGCCGAATATTACCCTTTCTCGGCCAGGGCTTTTACCGACATTGATCATATCAATGCACGGGGAAAAGGTGTCGGCGTTGTTGTCTCGCCCTGGAACTTTCCCATTGCCATCCCCTGCGGTGGTATCGTCGCCGCGCTGGCCGCCGGTAATACGGTGATTTTCAAGCCGTCCTCGTATGCGGTCCTGGTGGCCTGGCAGCTGTGTCGATGTTTCTGGGAAGCCGGAGTTTCCCGAAACACGCTGCAATTGCTTCCCTGCCCCGGAAACCGCCTCGGGGAAAAATTGATATCCCACCCGGATATCGATTTTATCATTTTAACCGGCGGTACCGAAACCGGTCTGGCCGTGCTGGCCGAAAAACCGGATGTTTACCTTGCGGCGGAAACCGGCGGAAAGAATGCGACCATCATGACTGCCATGTCCGACCGGGGTCAGGCTATTAAGAACGTTGTTTATTCAGCTTTCGGCCATTGCGGGCAGAAGTGCTCGGCCACATCGCTGCTGATCCTTGAAAAGGAGGTTTTCGATGACCCCCATTTTAAGAAGAAGCTTATCGATGCCGTCCAAAGCCTTTCCGTGGGATCGGCCTGGGATTTTCACAACCGGATGGGCCCGATGATTAAACCGCCGGGAGATGAACTGGAACAGGCCCTGACCCAGCTAACGCCCGGTGAAACCTGGGCACTGACACCCGAAAAAGTTGATGATAACCCGCTTATCTGGACGCCGGGAATCAAATGGGACGTCCAGCCGGGATCCAGGACGCACAGGACCGAATTTTTCGGACCCCTGCTGGGAGTCATGCGGGCGGACAACCTGAGCCAGGCCATCGACTATGCCAATCAAACCGGCTATGGATTGACTTCCGGGCTGGAAAGCCTCGACCGCCGCGAACAGGATCAATGGAAAGTACGGATCAACGCCGGGAATTTATACATTAACCAGGGAACCACCGGCGCCATCGTCCTGCGTCAACCTTTCGGTGGCATGGGCGGCGGCATGGGGAAATCAGCTCTCGGTCCCGGAATCAAGACCGGTGGACCTCACTATGTGACCCAGTTCATGAATTTTACGGAAACCGGTTTGCCGCGGGTGGGCGCCATCGAAAAAGAGACCCGGTTGCTGCGTCTTGCCCAGCAATGGCAACAACAGCTATACTGGGGCCGATTTCCCGAGATTGCAAACGACCTGAAAAAAACCGTTCGGGCGATTAAGAGCTATCTTTACCATGCTGAACAGACATTTAATCGTGAAAAGGACTACTTCCATCTGCGGGGTCAGGATAATATTCTTCGCTATCTACCCCTGGGTGAAATCGTGGTGCGGATTCACGCAAAGGACGCCCTCTTTGATGCCTTGGCCCGCATCGCGGCGGTACTCATCGCCCGGTCCCGGCCGGTGATCAGTATACCACCGGACCTGGACAATCCGGTGACGGCGTTTCTGGCCGGTCGGCATGGAAAAGAATTGCTGAAAAAAACAGAGATTATCCGGCAAAATGATGTAGAATTGATTGCTGGTATGGCCCGGGCACAGCGCATCCGTTACGCAGCCCCTGAGCGTGTACCAGGTGTTGTTTTGGATGCGGCTGCGAAAATGGGGTTCTATATCGCCCGGACGCCTGTATTAATGGAAGGATCAATCGAATTGATTCATTATTTTGGCAACCAGAGTATTTGTGATGCCTATCATCGCTATGGGAATCTGGGTGAACGGGGAATGACAAGTGAAGTTGATGGCTAATAATCATAGATGGGCACTGTCAGGTTCGATCGCCGGCTGGGCGCTTACCTTGATCGCCTTTTTAGCCATTGCCGCTGATGCCCACGCCGAGACTATTTCCAGGGAAAGCCCGGTGGTCAAAGCGGTTCGCAAAATCGGACCGGCGGTGGTCAATATCAGCTCCCGGCAGGAGGTCAGGCAGCGCACCAACCCGTTTTCCGGTTTTAGCGGGCATCCGTTTTTCGATTCGTTTTTCAAGGATTTTTTTGACCCGGATTTTGAACGTCATTATCAGCGCGCCAGCCTCGGCTCGGGGGTGATTATCGACGGCCGCCGGGGATATATCCTGACCAACGCCCACGTCATCGAAAAAGCGGGAACCATCGATGTGGTCCTAAAGGACGAACGGGAATTTAAGGCCCAGATCGTGGGAGCGGACCCCGATTCCGACCTGGCGGTACTGCGGATTGAATCGGGTGATCCCCTGCCGGCGGTGGAGATGGGGTCCGGTCAGGATCTCATGATCGGTGAAACCGTCATTGCCATCGGCAATCCCTTCGGTTTTTCCCATACGGTTACCACCGGTGTCATCAGTGCCCTGAACCGCAGTGTCCGAACCGATGACCGCGTCTACCGGGATTTCATCCAGACCGATGCATCCATTAACCCGGGAAACAGCGGTGGGCCCCTTTTAAACATTTATGGGGACCTGATCGGTATCAACACGGCGGTCTACGCCAAGGCTCAGGGGATCGGGTTCGCGATCCCCATTGACCGGGCCAAAAAAATCATCTCCGATCTGATCCAGTACGGTGAGGTCATCCAGTCCTGGATCGGTCTTATTATCCAGCCCCTTGACGATGATTTGGCCCGGTACTTGAAAATTCCGGATCGGTTGCGGCGCAAAAACGGCGGTATACTGGTCAAAGAAGTGCTCTCCCCAAGCCCGGCCCGGAAAGCCGGTATCCAAAACGGTGACATTATCCTCTCCATCGGTCATCGTCCCATTGCGTCCCGGGCCGATTACCAGACAATTTTAAAAGAAACCCGTACCGGCCGCCCCCTGTCATTAACCCTCTGGCGGGATTCAAAACAGTTAGAGATCGACGTTAAAACCACCCGGTTCCCCGAAAACATGGCGGAACGTCTGGCCCGTAAAAATTTCGGTATTACCGTGGGGGATATCACCCCAAAAAACCGTCGCCGGTATGGCCTTCAAACTGAAAAAGGGGTTGTCATCCTGGAAATGGACCGGCAGGCTTATCTGACCCGGATCGGTGTGCGCCCCGGGGATGTGATCCACCAAATCGATGAAATCACCGTCAACGATTTAAACGATTATCACAAGGCCGTGGCGAGATACCGACATAAATCGTCACTGGTGATCCTGCTGCAACGAAAAGATCAACTCTATTATCTGACGGTAAAGAATTGACGATTGACGATTGAGGGTTGAAGGTGTGCTGCCAATTATATAAATAGCAGAGCGAAGCGATTCCACAAATCGTCAATCACAAATCATCAATCACCAATCGAATATGACTGATACCCATGGAGCAAACAGAAGACCAATCCCCCCGTTCCCCCTTTGCCATTACCAACATCCGCTGCTTCATTTTCTTTCGCATTTTTTTCAACGCCCGCTTTTACTACCCCATCTTTACGATTCTGTTTATCGATTTTGGATTGACCCTGGAACAATTTGCGTTACTTAACGTGGTCTGGGCGGCAACCATTGTCCTTTTGGAAGTTCCTTCGGGGGCGCTGGCCGACATCGTCGGGCGTAAAAATCTGCTGGTTTTTGCCGGTATTCTAATGGTGATCGAGATGGGGCTGCTCTGTGTCGTACCGGTGGGTTATTCAAGACTTTTATTTGCCATATTTTTAATCAACCGGGTCCTGAGTGGTACCGCGGAAGCCGCCGCCAGCGGTGCCGATGAGGCCCTTGCGTACGATACCTTGAAAAAAGAAGGGGATATTAACGATTGGAGCCTTGTTCTCGAAAAACAAATGCGTTTCCAATCGATTGCCTATATCGGTGCCATGACCCTCGGGGCAGCGGTCTATGATCCGGCCCTCATGCAGAAATTTGCCGATTGGCTGGGTTTGAAAGCCGTGCTGACCCAGGCGGTCACGTTGCGGTTTCCCATCTATTTAACTCTGGTCATGGCTGTTCTCACCCTGATCACGACCCTTCGCATGCGGGAAATCAACAACCGTGCGGAAGAGTGCCTGGATCTGTCCGGATGTGGTCCAACTGTCGGGGATGCCTTTAAGTTAACCTTTCAGGCCGGCAGGTGGATCCTGAAAACGCCTTTCGCCCTGGTGATTATTGCCTTCGGTTTTTTGTTCGACCATGTGATCCGGATGCTGTTGACCTTAAACAGCCAGTACTACCGGGAAATCCAGCTTCCCGAAGCTTCCTTCGGACTGATCGGATCGGCAATGGCGATTGTCGGCCTGGTGATTCCCCGGCTGGCCTTGTATCTTACCCGCACCCAGACACCGGCCAAAAACCTGGTGATTCTGTCTTTCTTCACACTGGCGGGATTGACAGGGATGACATTCTTTTTCCCCTACATCGGCGTCATTCCCGCTATGATGCTTTCCGCAATCATGATGATGACCCATTTCTT
>JAOZUU010000188.1 GCA_029938515.1 Desulfobacterales bacterium
GGCCCCGCCACCCACAATAATTATATCCCATATTCTGGAAGTATCATTTAATTGACCAAGCATCTCTTTTCTTTGCATAAGTCCCTCTAACGCCAGTGATTTATATGCCATTCATCATTTGAAGGGTTATATCCCAACAACTCATTTCACAGGGTTCTGCCGTGCTATTTGCAGTGAAAGATAACCATATCCCGGAGTGTCAAACAAAGAATAGGTTAAAAAGATAATACGTCTATTTTATTATAACGCACTGTTTTAACAAAAATTTCTACTGTTGCGTTAACTTTGTGTTGGACTGTGCATCAAGTTATTATTAGGTGTAATATGTCACAATGTGGCCCCTGTCAAGGAATTTTTACGCCGATTGGTACTGAGTGATTCCATAAAAATCGACAACCACCAAACCCGCCGCTAGCTAATTAAATTCAAAAAGTTGACATATGCCACATTGTGGTATAATATAAGAAAATGAACCCAACTAATTCTATCTATATAGACGATATGGCTTGAACAAGCTCCAAATTAATTGGTTCTGAAAGATTTAAATTGGGGACTTAAAAAATGAAGTGCCCAGAATGCAAACGTCAAAGTCCTGAGGATGCTAATTTTTGTAACGAATGTGGTAGTAAGCTAAAACCGACCTGCCCACAATGCGGAAAGCTAAATCCATTGGGAAGCAAGTTCTGCAATGAATGTGGTCTCAATCTTGCCAATCAGTTTTATCCGGATTTATCATCACGATCCTTACAACAATCGACTTCGTCTTCCACACCGCCTGAACCTGCAGCCCTACCCGAAGGCGAACGTCGCCAAGCCACCATTGTCTTTTCAGACCTATCGGGCTACACCTCATTGAATGAAAGGCTTGATCCTGAGGAAGTCGAGGCATTCATGAGTCAGATTAAAGACGAGGCTGTACGAATCGTAGAGAGCCATGAAGGTATTGTCAATCAATTCATAGGCGACGAAGTCGTAGCAATTTTTGGTATTCCTACTGCCCACGAAGATGACGCCGTACAAGCAATTAAAGCCGCCAAGAAAATCCATGAGGTGGTATGCCAAATCAGCCTTCAAGTAGAAAAAAAGACCGGAGCTCAACTACGAATGCATACCGGTATTAGTACTGGTCTGGTGGTTACCCATAGCCGGGACGTCCGAGATGGCAGTTACGGCATGACCGGAGATGCTGTCAATATTGGTGCACGTCTGGCCTCAAGTGCTAAAATTAACGAGATATTGGTCTGTCCCAAAACTAAAAACCTTATGGTACCATTTTTTGATGTCAAGGCTCTGGACGCTATTAGGGTCAGAGGTAAAACCTTACCGATAATTCCATATCAAGTCAAAGGCCAATCGGCTATACAGACCCGTTTTGAGGCCGCTGAAAATAAAGGTTTTACACACTTTACCGGCAGAAAGAGTGAATTGATGATGTTACATTCTTGCTTTGAAAAGATGCAGGCAGGAAAAGGGCAATTCGTCACTGTTGTAGGCGAAGCTGGATTGGGGAAAAGCCGTCTTCTTTATGAATTTCACCACAGCTTAGACAGATCGGAAATTACTGTGCTTCAGGGGCGGTGCCAATCTTATGGTAAAAGCATTCCCTACTTTCCACACATTAATGCTTTACGGCGAGGGCTTAACTTGCGTGAAGATGATACACTTTCCGAATTACATGTAAAAATAGTTTCAAATGTGCTTAAAATTGACCCTTCCCTTGAGCAATATCTGCCAATTTATTTACATTTGTTGTCTGTGCCCAGCAACGAATATCCTCTTCCAAAACAATTACGCGGCCAAGAATTGATTGATGCTATCCATGAATCACTTTCTGCTATTATCATCCTCAATTCTAAAAGGCAATCGTATGTTTCGATTTTGGAGGACTGGCATTGGGTTGATGAAGCATCCAATGCGGCCTTGAAACATATCATTAGCGTCATCCCGTCTCACCATGTCATGTTAATCGTCATATATCGACCTGATTATAAAAAATACTGGGGTAACTGGAGTCATCATACTTCAGTCACTCTAAACCCCTTAGACTTACAAAGTTGTGAAGAAATAACCAAATCCATTTGGAATGTTGATCATATACCCGAGGGCATTGCACCTTTGGTGCACGAACGTACCGATGGAAACCCATTTTTTATCGAAGAAATATGCAACGCTCTCCTCGAAGATGGAAAGATTCTGACCGAGGGCCGCCATGCAGTGATGACTCAATCATTGGAAAATCTCAGTCTGCCAAACTCTGTGCAAGCCGTCATCCGCGCCCGACTCGATCGGCTCAATCAATACAACCATGAAGTACTACGTTTAGCTTCAGTTATCGGTAGGGAATTTTCCCATCGCATCCTCGAACAAATCACCACATTCAAAGAACAGCTTTCCGAGGCGATTGACGATCTGAAAGTATCGGAACTGATTCAACAAATTCGCGTTATTCCAGAATCAGAATATATGTTTAAGCATGTTATCACTCAGGAAGTGACATACGAAACTATCCTACTAAAAAGACGAAAAGAACTACATGGTCTGGTAGGCAGGGCCATCGAAGAATTGTATCAAAATCGAATTGAAGAGCAGGTGGACTTATTGTACCGCCATTTCAGTCGGGCCGAAAACTGGACGAAAGCAGCCGAATACGGTGGCAAATCTGCCAAAAGAGCCTATAGGCTTGGCCAGTTCAAGGAATCTGTGTCCATGTTCGATAATGCAAGATTATGCCTTATAAAACTGTCAAAAACCCGAACTAATCAGGAAAAACTGATTGATATGGAATTAGAGATGATTTGGCCTCTTCAATTTCTTGGGCAACAAGATCGAGCCTTGGGAATCTGCAAGGAAGCAGAGTCAGCGGCAGATGTTTTAAATGATCCAATGAGAAGGGGTAAAATCGACTTTGCATATGGGCTGGTGTATTTTTTTGAGAATCAATATGATTGGGCGGAGATGTATTACCTAAAAATTTTACAGCATCCTGTCAAGGTGGAACTAAAAGAGCTCATTGAGACTGTAAAATTCCCATTAGCCGTAACCTATTTTTCAACAGGGAGTTGGAAAAACGCGGCAGACCTATATTCGGAAGTCATACTTAACAGAGAGCATGCTGGAACTGAAGGAGAGTATTCAGAAGAATTGCCATTTCTTCCCTTTACACACTCCTGTCATCATTTAGCATACATTAGAGCCCTTCAAGGACACATTAAAGAAGCCAAGAAATTAATTCAAAAGGGCCACACACCAGATTTTAAGAATATTTCTAATCTGCAATCTCAGGCTTATTGCACACTCTGGCACAGTGCCTTTTCAGTTTTAATCGGGGAAGATTTTGACGTTCATGAAAGGGTATCTGAGGTTCTGGATTTTGCTAAAAAAACGGATTCTCCAATACTATTATTTTTATTATATGCAGCTAAAGGTAATGCTTGCATGGCAAATCAAGAAATAGAATCAGCTATGACGGCCTATAAAAGTTCAATGAGCATGATCGCAGGGACGGCCCATAGAAGATATCTGGATGAAGTTTATCACAATTTTATAGAAGTCCTGCTTGAACTTGGTGATTTTTCGTCTGCGAAAAAATATTTTGAAGAAGCTCAGGATCTGATCCCTCTTAACCCGAAGATAAATACAGCGCGATTTGATTACTTAAAAGCACGACTAATCTCAAGTAGTAACTCACCGGATTATGATCAAGCGGAGAAATTATTTAAAAGGAGTTTCAAAGCGGATGAGGAATCCGGTGCTGTGGTACTTGCAGCCCGAAAACGTTATTACTTTGGATGTATGCTGAAGCAAAAAGGAGAAATTGATCGGAGTCAAATGATCATGGCCAAAATTAGTCAATTATTTGAAAATTGGGGCATCCCTATCTGGAAACGAAAATGTCTTCAAGAACTGGAAGCTCTTCGCCTAACCTAATTGATGGTCCAGTGGTACGCTGGGAATAACCAAAGCATACCGGCAATAATGTAATTTATTAGCCTTATATGATACCACATTGTAGCTATTTATGAACATTAATGAATTGTACAAATCGGAATAAAGTTGCGTCAGATACGGCTAAAAAATACTTTAGCGCTTCGGGAAGCCGGCACTCATTAAATCTTCTTTCAGCTGGTCGCGCAGTGCTCGATTCTTATAGAACTCGGTCTTTAGAAAGTTATCGATCGTGAATTGAGGGTCAATCACGAGAAGTTGACGCGCTGTTTCATTTCTTGCGTCTTCACTCTCTAAGTGAGTGGCTGCGGCCGCCCCGTATGCAGCAGCCCTGCGGGTAAGCCTGGACAATTGTGACACAACGTTGAGCGTTTCATCATACCGCCCGAGGAGATAGTTGGCGACCACCTCCAGTTCTCGGCAGTACACCGGCAGGAAGGGGTCGAGCTGCCGAGCGCGCAACTGATACTCAAGTGCTTTTTCCGGTTCACCCAAGAAAATGTAGAGTTCCCCAATTCGCCCAACAATATAGGCATGGTTCGGATTTAGCTGCAGTGCTTTCTCGTAGTGGTACTTGGCCTTTTCATAGGCCCTTGTATAGAGGCTACTAGCGCCCATGATTCGATGGCACTCCGCGTCTTCATCATCGAACTCGATCCCCTTACGTGCCGATTCATGAATGGCATCCCATTTGTTTTCGCCCGTCCACTCGGCGAGAGACACCAAGGCACAAGCCTGCCAAGCGTAGGCACGGCCAAATGTCGGGTCCTTCTCGATCGCCGCATCAAACCAACGCAGGGCTTCTTCGGCCGACTCTCGCGTGACGCCTCCAAGTCGATGGTGTTCGAGACCTCGCATCATGCAATCGTACGCAGCCATGTCTTTTGGCATTTTTCGCTTGGCGGCCACCTCGGCAAGACGGCTCAGGCGACCGGCAACTATCGCCACGATTGACGCGGCGAGGTTGTCTTGCACATCAAAAAGTTCGTCGACGCCAAAGTCGTACTTTTCCGCCCATATATTGTTACCACTTTGCGTTTCAATCAACTGCGCGTTAATCCTTACCCGCGCACCCATCTTGCGCACGCTACCCTCAAGAAAATAAGACACGCCCAGGTCATCACCGACCTGCCGAACGTCTACATGACGGCCTTTAAAAGCGAAACTCGCATTCCTGGAAAGCACAAAAAGATCACGGAATCTGGCAAGCTCGGTAATTAAATCCTCGCAAAAGCCATCCGCGAAGTATTCCTGATCCGGATCGGCGCTCATATTCGTAAATGGAAGAACTGCAATCGAGTTTGCCGCCGTTTGCGGTGCATCAGCGATAGCAGTCGAAGAGAGTTCCCCGAGGGTTCCGGTGCTGTAGCTGTGGTTTCCCAGTTCGCCAATCACTTTGTAGAGCACGATCGGTTCCGAAATATTCTTTAACTCTTGCGCTCCGCGATTCTCGAAGGTCAGTTGAGCCGTCCGCTTGACCTGATCAAAAACAGTTTGGGTGATGAAAACAGAACCGGGATTGGTTACCGTCTCCACGCGCGACGCAATATTCACGCCGTCACCGAGGAGATTCTCACCCTCGACCACGACATCGGCTAGATGTATCCCGATGCGTAACTGTGGCGGGTCTTTCATCTCTTTACCTTGAGCATGAAGTACTCTTTGGATCTCGAATCCTGCACGTACAGCCGATATAGGGCTCGAAAACTCTGATAGAAAGCCGTCGCCAGCTTGGGAGAAAACCCGCCCGCCCCTGTCGCGGACATGGTGGTCAATAATCCTGGCAACAACACCTAGCCTCTCGATCGTTTCATCTTCGGACGCGCCCATTTGGAGAGAATAGCCAACGATGTCGGCGGCCATGATGGTGGTTAGACGGCGTTCCATAGTAATTGTCAAATCCCCATTCCGACTAAATATCTCGATTGCGTGAAACAGATAAGGCCAGCTAAGTTGATGTTGATAAA
>JAOZUU010000189.1 GCA_029938515.1 Desulfobacterales bacterium
ACCCTAATTTTGGAGATAACATGAACAGCCCGTTTCCATTTGATTCAATGCTGGTGTTCGCATTTTTATCCAGCCTGCTGCTGGCGGGAGTCGCCCTGCGCGCAAAGGTGGGGGTACTACAAAAGTTCCTGTTCCCCAGTTGCCTGGTCGGGGGAGTGATAGGACTGGCTTTTATCCACACCGGTCTTTTAGATATCAAGGCCTCCGCCATCGAGACCTTTGCCTATCACTTTTTCAATATCTCTTTTATCTCATTAGGGCTTACCCGGGACGATCTTCCTGCCAACCCGGCATCCGGAAAGCAGAAGATCAAGGGGGCAACATGGATGGCCCTGATACAGGGTCTGACATTTCCGATGCAGGCCGTCGTGGGAGGTCTTTTTGTTCTTGCCTTCGGGATCGTCGGACTTGAGCTGTTCCCCACTTTCGGATTCCTGGTGCCCCTGGGATTCAACGAAGGACCCGGGCAGGCGCTCTCCATCGGCAAAACCTGGGAAGCGGTGGGGTTTGCCAACGCGGCTACCATCGGGCTCACCTTCGCTGCAGCAGGTTATTTTTTCGCTTTTTTCGTGGGGGTCCCCCTGGTTAATTACGGTATCCGCAAAGGCTGGGCAACCTTCGGCTCCGCGCAGCTTCCCAGGGATTTTGTGGTCGGGATTCTGCGGGAGGGCGGTCAGAAAGAGACGGCCGGCAGCCTGACGATTCACCCGGGCAATGCAGACACCCTGGCATTCCAGGCGGCCCTGGTAGGGCTGGTCTATGGGGTTACTTACGCCGTAGTAAAACTGCTCGGTTCGGTACTTTCCCCGGACGTGGCGACCCTTCTGTGGGGGTTTTTCTTTTTTTTCGGATTGGGGATCGCTTTGATCGTAAAGTGGCTGATGAAATTGACCGGTACCGGTTACCTGGCCGATCCGGGTATCCAGAGAAGAATTACGGGCTGGTCGGTCGATTATCTCATCATCGCCACCGTTTCCGCTATTCAGCTCAAGATCGTCTGGGATTACATCCTGCCCATCAGCCTGATAGCGGTTACCAACGGAGTGCTGACAACGGTTCTCGTTATCCTGTTCGGTAAAAAGCTGGATGCCTTCGGACTGGAGCGCTCAGCGGCGATATTCGGCACGGTAACCGGGACGGTATCCTGCGGTCTTTTACTTCTTCGTATCGTCGATCCTGAATTTAAAACACCAGTGGCTTTTGAAATTGCAGTGATGAATATCTTGGTCCTGCCCATTGTCGGTGGATGCACGCTTCTGGTAAATGCGCCTTTATGGTGGGATTGGAGTGTTGGGCTGACCGTGCTTGTTTTTGCCGGCATCCTTTCCGGTTCATTGCTTCTGCTAAAACTTATGGGATTTATTAACCCGGCGATTAAATAGACCAATTTCGTCATGCCGGACTTGATCCGGCATCCAGTGTTTTCCTGGATTCCGGCCTTCGCCGGAATGACGGCTTTAGGGTATTTAGTCGCCAGAGCAATATGATAGGGCAAAAAACGTAGGGCATCATGATCTGCCGCGGAAGAGCTATATATACCGATCCACCATTTCGGTGATAAATGCCTCGACCCCTTCCACTCCTTTTTCAACCCGCACCTGTTCAACCATATTTTTAATCTTGCCATACGTGACCGGGTCGAGTTTGAGATCCTTGATCGACCGATAGGTACCGCCCCGTCGACCGGCCCGATAAACCAGTCGATCGGTATCGGACAGGGTCTGGTATTCTTCGATCACCGCCAGCATCTCTTCCTTATCCTCGGGAAATTTTCCCGACACCTCTTCCAGCAGATTCATAATATGATCGCTGGTCACCGTACTGGTGATCCTATCGAGGGCGGTAATAAAGACCCGGATCTCCTCGGCCAGCATGTCGTCGGTCTGCATGGTGAAGGTACCTGCCTCAAGTTTTTCATATAGGGGCACCCGCGGAGGCACCCGCAGGCTCCGCAGCCGGATAAAGTGCGGATTGATTTCGTTTAACACCCGGGCCGTTTCTTCGGCGTGTTCTTTCCACATCTCCTGCCCTCCGAGTCCCGGCATAACGTACTCGGACAACTCCATGCCAGCGGCGATCACGCGTTTGCCCGCCTCTATGTGGCCGTCAGCCGTGACCCCTTTTTTCATCAGCTTGAGCAAGGGATCGTAGCCAGTCTCCAGTCCGATATGGATCCGGTCCAGACCGGCTTTTCGAATTCGCTTGAGGGCTTCAACCGATTTCCTTGTCACCGTCTTCGAGCGGGTATATGTGGTTACCCGGCTGATCCAGGGGAATGCTTCCTTAAGACAGGTCAACACTTCCACCAGGTCATCGGTTTTCATAATGAGATTATCGGCGTCCTGAAGAAAACAGGCATCGGTCCCATAGTACATCCAAACCGCCACGCTGCGATAACTGGTGCTGAGGTCTGCTTGATTTATGATATGACTGATCACCTGGTCATTTACCTTGCCGGCTGCGCCGAGTTTCCAGGACAGCGCCTGGATTTCATCCACCATCTTCCGGGCCGTCTGGATATCATTTTTTATCTCTTCAACCGTTCGCAGGGAAAATTTTCGCCTTTTATAAACAGGACAGAAAAGACAATGGTTCCAGGGACAATTACGGGTAACCCTCAACAAAAGGCTCCGGGCCTCGTTGGGCGGCCGAATGGGGCCCTGTTCAAATTCCAAATTGTTTTCATTCATTAAAAACCTCCGGTTTTTTAACCCTTAGTTTTGGAATAAATTTAAGGTTGGCCCTGGGAACCGGATATTGATCGATATCCTCAATCTTTATCCAGCGATGATCCACCGGGCCGTTGAGTCGTACATTTCCATCAACATGGTCGCATAAAAAAACTTCCAATACTATTTTAAAATGAGTATAGGCATGCCGGACTTGGGTCAGATGCGCATCAACAACGATATTCAATCCCACTTCTTCTTTGATCTCCCGCCGGCATGCGGTTTCAGCGCTTTCGCCTTCATGGATTTTACCACCGGGAAACTCCCACAGGCCGCCGAGAAGTCCTTCGGGTTTGCGCCGGGTAATGAGCACGCGGCCGTTCCGTCGAATCACACCGGCGGCAATTCTTATTTCCGGTACGGGTTTGCGTTTATTTCGCTGGGGATAACGATCCAGGGATCCATGGCGATTCCCCAGACAAAAAGTATTGATCGGACAATCGGCGCACCGGGGATTCGCAGGTTTGCAAACCAGCGCGCCGACCTCCATTAAGGCCTGGTTATAGATGCCCGGACGGGACTGATCTAGAAGGCTATCGGCCAGTCGGCGAAAGGCGCCGTGCCCGGCCGATCCGTTCACCGGGGTGGGATCTTCGAAAACTCTGGCCAACACGCGTTTTACATTACCATCCACGACCGCATAGGGGTGGCTATAAGCAATACTCAAGACCGCCGCTCCGATGTATGGTCCCACTCCCGGCAGAGCGGTAAAATCTTGCCAGTCATCCGGCACCCGGCCGCCGTAACGACTATCAACGACGGCAGCGGCTTTGTGCAGGTTACGGGCCCGGGCGTAATACCCCAGACCCTCCCAGCTTTTAAGTACCGCCTGTGATCTTGCCCGGGCCAGACCGGCAACTTCCGGAAACCGTTCAATGAACCGATAGTAATAGGGAATAACTGTGTTGACCTGGGTTTGTTGAAGCATCACCTCCGATACCCAGATCCGATAGGGATCCGTGGTATGTCGCCAGGGAAGCTCGCGTTGATTGATCCCGTACCAATCCTGTAATTGCTGTTGAAAAGCGGAGATTTCTTTCGAGTCCACGATTTGGGTCTTTTAGTACCTATCTTTGAAAATCACATCATATTCTTTCCGGTTTGTCCGGGTTGGGATGCTAAAACGTATCTCGATGAGTAAACTCCGCCACTTCCCGTCTTTTGGGTGTTTTGGGCGTCTGGTTCGGATAGCCCAGCGGGATAAGCACGACACAATCGTGCCCCTCCGGCACGTTGAGAAGCCGGTTGGCGCGATCATGATCGAACAGGCCCACGATGACCGTTCCGAGGCCCAGATCCTGGGCGGTAAGGCATGCGTTTTGCGTGGCGAGGCCCAGATCGAACATGAACCAGTCCCCGAATTTAGTGGAGTCGGTGCCCTTGTAATACCCCGAGCTTTTCAGCTTGGCACAGACTGCGAGGACTACTGGTGCCGACGCAACTGCGCGGGTAGCCGGGTTTTTGGGACTGACAACCTCCGCCAGGGCATGTTTAATCCCCGGATCCCTGACGACCACCACCTCCCAGCACTGGGTATTGGCCCAGGACGGCGACCATTTTACCGCCTCCAGTACATGATTGACCAGATCATCGGATACTTCCCGATCCGTATATTTACGGATGCTTCTCCGCTTCTCTATTGCTTCCCACAGATCGCCCATCAGTTAACCTCCTTATCTCTAATCATCGGCTGTATTATCCCTTCGCGATTACCGGTTTGAACACGGTTTTCCGTACAATGACAATGATGGTTGCCACAGGAATGGCCGGTCGAATGCGCCGAATCGGCCGACGTTTTACGAAACGACATCACAACGAAAAAGAAAATAAATACAACCAGTGCAATCAAAAATACGATGATGAATTCCCACATATTTAGGGCCTCGGCAATAAATAATTCCATCCCGCCCAGGCGGGACTGGTCTTTTGGCCCGTCTACGGCGTTACATCCACCGGCACATATCCTGATATGCACCGGCGGATGTGCCTTGTAGACGAACCAAAATCCGGCGCAATCTTGCGTAATTATTTTTTTCCGCGACCCTTAAACCAAATCGGCCAAAGCCCCATCCAGTCGGGGAAACCGAAATACAAAACCGTCTTGCACTAATCGGTCAGGCACGACCCGCTGGCTGGCCAGGAGCGTATCGGCAAATTCACCCAATACCAACCGAAGCATAATAGGGGGTGCCCTAAGACCGGAAGGCCGCTTCAAAACGTTTCCGAAGGCTTTGGCCACTTCCCGGTTGCGAAGGGGATTGGGTGCACAGAAATTAAAAGGTCCGTCGAGGTGCTTTTTCCCCAGGATATAATGGACGGCGCCGAACAGATCGCGAATATGGATCCACGGAAACCATTGCCGGCCATCGCCGATAGGCCCTCCGGTGAATCGTTTGAACACAGCCACCATCTGCTTGAAAGCGCCACCACCCTTCCCGAAAACCACACCGAAGCGCATCAATACGACCCGATGACCTGAATCAGCCGCGCCCGAGGCTTCCTGTTCCCAATCAAGGCCGAGCTGGCCTAGAAAATTACCGGCGGACAGGTCTTTTTCGGTAATCAAATCCTCGCCCCGATCACCATAATACCCCACGGCTGACGCGCTGAACAAAACCACGGGCCTGTCTTGCGGCAACGCTGCTACCAGGTGACGGGTCGTCAGGATGCGGCTATCGCGAATCTGTTTCTTATATGATTTGCTCCAGCGTTTGAAAATCGATTTTCCGGCCAGGTTGATGACCACGTCCGCGTCTTCAATGGATTGTTGCCACTCACCTGGAAGACTGGTATCCGCGGTAACATAGAAAAATTCAGGGTGTTCAATGACCGTCTGCCGGGGGCGGGTACCCGTGGCCGTAACCGAATGGCCTTTTTTCAAAAAATCTTTTGCCAGACAGGTTCCGATAAATCCGGTGCCGCCGGTGATGAAGACTTTCACTGGTTCTTATCCTCAACTCTAACCTTGACCGATTTTTAGCTCGCTCTGCATCCATCTATTGAACGCTAAAACGTTCAAAAATGTTCGACATATCCATGTGGAATAATATGCACGCGGATCATCTTTTTCAATGGCGTGTTTCCGTGAGAGAAAACATCTTAGTTAACGTACAAATAAAAAACGGGGCAATGTCAAAGACATGCCCCGCCTGAAAA
>JAOZUU010000190.1 GCA_029938515.1 Desulfobacterales bacterium
GGACTGCGCAAGTGGACCTTGGTCGCAGCCTGATCATCACAAGGAATGATCAAAATCATACACACAGAGCTTTCGTTCCTGTTTGTCTAACTATAGTTTGCATATAATAAACTTTAGTTTACCATCAAACACTTTTTTTTGGATGTATACCAACCTTTTCTGTAGTCGCACCTGTTGTTCTCTCGATCACAAGTGCAACCAATTTCATTCGGAACCGCGAAGCGCCATGAACTGCAGCACACGCTGCTCCAAATAATCGTAAAACGGATTCCAGTGCAGCCTGAGAAGACTTGCCGGGTTGACGCGCAACACACCCTTTTCGCCCCTGAGAACCACATTCCCGATTTGAATGCCGGGACTCTTTCCGGCATCGCCGCCGCCGTACAAAGGATCATCGGGGGCAAAAGGCAAAGCCACATGCGATAGCGAGTAAACCTCCGCCGGCCACGTAAGAGAAAGCGGGAAGACGGTTTTCTCGCTGCTTTCAGTATATCTTTGATAGACAGCAACCTTCCGGCTGGATGCGCTTTCGTTGGATACTATGGCAAGACGATAGGAGAGTATCGGCTTGTCAAGCAGCGCAGCGATCACATCGCGGGGGCCGGTATCCACAAGCGGTTCGTTGGCCGCCAATCGGTTGATGTCGAACAGCACCAATTCGTGATCGCCCTGGGGCAACCGATCGAACAGCCCCTCGATAAGCGCCGGCGCCCGGACGGTTGCGTCCACCACGGACTGGAAGGCCATAATTGGCGGCAGCTGTGACAATACGCCGGATTTCGTGTTTCGGGTGATTTGATTCTGGATCTCAGTGGTCAGACGATATGCCTGATTACCGGCATTCACCGCGAATGAATTATACTTGAACGGGTCGTATTCGGGCAGTACCGAGTTCCACGCCAGCTTGGGCAGGCCCAGCAGCCTGCCGATCCTGCCCTGCCAGATGGCAAGGGCCGCGACTTTGGCAACACCGATCTCCGGTGAGATTAGCACTACGCCGCTGGCCCGTGGAAGGGCTGTGTTTTCGAGCGCTGAAAGGATGTACTGCACGGCGAGGGCGCCGCCGTTGGAGTAGCCCACAATGTACAGGGGGCGATCTCCAAGCGCTTCCCTCAAATGGTGCATGGCAAGATTTACAGCTGCGGCCATATCCTCCCATTTGACGTTCACAAGGCCCGATGGCACGGTACCATGGCCAGGTATTCGCAACCCCAGCACATGGGCGCCCGATACAGAAAGCCGCTTGCCCAAGTGCCGCAAACTGTAAGGCGAATCCGACATGCCATGCAGTAAGAGAACGCCTGCAACGGTCTGAGCCCCGGTCAACTCAAAACTGCGGTTCCAGTTGGTCGGCCATCGGGCAGGATCTGAAAGGCTGCCGCGGTTATAACGATTGATCAGGTGTCTTTCTTCAGGACGAGTATCGGCATAAACCTTCTCGTCGAGCTGTGCGAACAGGCTATCCTCAAGGTCCAGATAGTCTTCGAAGCTTTTTAGTTGCGAGTCCACCGTAAATTCTTCATCAAGCGCTTCGGTATGCCACCCATAAAGATCAGGCTGGCTGTTCATGAAAATGACGGCGACGACGAAGAGGGTAATTACAACCCCCGCGAACATGGTGGCAATGATTCGTCCCAGGCGTTTTATCACTTTGAAAATAACAAAATTTTTATCTCCGGATGTTTTCATTATCGGGTTACCTTCTCAATAAGGAAAAGTCTATTTTTTCCGGTCCAGTAAAGACGATTTTAACTTCTCGAGATAATCCGGGGGAAAATACCAGACGCCACGATCGAGATAGCCTTTATATTTTGCGAGGCCTCTTCGTTCCGGCTGAAATCCCAGATTCAAGGTGGTAATGACATCGGTGCTGACCCATGGGTTTTCATACCAGGCGCCGTGTGAAAACTCGAATCCCGGTATTTTGTTGATCTCGAGGTTGATAATGGTGAATCGGCCACTGTTGATGGTTTGAGTGAGACCTTCATTTTGAGCGTCCGTCAAGTCGAAGTTGGCGGCATCCTGCGGCGGTCTTCCCGCCCGGAGCTCTCCGTCGGTGATTTTGGCGAAGCCGAGCACAGGATCCTTCTTGTCGATCGTCAAAGTTACTCCTTCAAACATGTGGATATAACTGGGAACGTTATCAACAAACTCATACAGATCCTCATCCGAGGATGTAAAGTATAGCTCACCGAAGCGATAGGGTTCCCTTACGGGTTCTGCGCCTGTATCCATATATTCCCTGCCCATCCTGCCTAATGCATCACCAGTCAGTCTCCCACCCGCACTGTAGGCAATGATATTGATACGTTTCGCATTACAGTGTTTTTCCAGCAACTTAAGCAGACGAATGAAATCCGGTGCGGTCTCTTTTGTATTTTTTACATCTGTGGTATATTTAAGAATGTTTTCAGCCGACGGCCATGAAAAAACAAGTACGATCGCCCGCGATCCGGTAAAATAATGGTATTGACCACCCTGTGCGGCTGCGCGATAAAAACTGCTGTTAGCGCCATGGACGTATATTGTCAGCGTTTTAAATGGACTTTCGGCTATTGCGTTATTTAGTTTGTCCAGAAAATTCTGCGTGTCTTCGGGAATCTGTTCCAGGGATTCCGAATTATTTAGCCTGCCGACTTCCATGGTCCGGATTAGTGAAATCTCAAATTCATCTTTTCGCTCTGCAGTTGTTGATTCAGCGTGGATCTCTTCCCAGGTAACTTCATCAGATCCGATCTGGAGGGTCGCCTCACCAAATCGCAGGGTATGATCAAAGCTTTTTGTATAGTCCGGTCCAGAAGGACCTTGAGCTGGAATACGATTGGTGGCATAAAAAACCGATATCTTGTTGCTCTTTTCAAGGTTCGGGTTGTGGGCAAAGATGTCGAATTTTTCATCTCTCAAGACCTCAGGGGTTGGCATGAGCGTTACACCATGCCCACAACCCATCAAAAACAATACAAACATCAGGAACAAGCTATTAAAAGCAGTCCTATATAGAGATGAGGGTTTGCCGCCTATGGGGCCGGTGGGCTTGGAGTCCGCCGTACCGAGACCCGGCACCAACAAACCGGCGACCATAAACATGTGTGGTTTTGTCACTATTTGTTTTAGTTTCATGCTCATTCTCCTATTTATTGTTGGCCAGAGGGGCGGGTCGTTCCGGCCGCCTCGTCCAGGTTCTTCTTCATGCGCGCATCAAGCTTGAACGGCTTGCCATTCTCAATGCCAAGGGAGATTGATTCAAGCTTTTAACAATACGGTAAATATGCTTATTTCCTTCAAAGAAGGGGGCTGGCCAGGCGAAGTGTGTTTTCGAGAAATCGCTCATGGAACCACCGGGTCCGCCAGATCGCCGGATCGAGTCGGTCGGCGTCGTCCAGGTAGGTCTGTTGCAGCGCACGCAGTTCCACTGCAAACTCAGGCTCGTAGACAAACAGGGCGACCTCGTAGTTGATCCACAGACTGCGCATGTCCAGATTCACCGTGCCGAACATGGACATCGTACCATCGACAGTGATGGACTTGGTATGCAACAAGCCACTCCGGTAGAGAAAGATGTCCACCCCCATTTCCAATAGCTCATCGTAGTAAGAGCGGCTCGCATAACGCGTGAGAAAAGAGTCCACCTTCTCCGGAACAATTAACTTCACATTGACGCCCCGTCCCGCCGCTCCGCGTAGCGCATAGATCATCGATTCGTCCGGTGCCAGATACGGAGTTGTCAGGACCAATTCGTTTTCGGCGGCGTTGATTAACGATAGCAGCATCTGGAGCAGGCAGTCGCTGGTTTCACCAGGACCCGACGGGATCACCTGGATGTCCGCAGGTCCTTTGGGTTTTACAAGATGAAGGCCCGAACTCTCTATGAGATTACGGATCGGTTCTTTAGATTCGAGGGTCCAGTCACCGATCATGGTGGCGGCCAGCGGGGCCACGACCGCCCCTTGAAGCCGAACCATCGCATCGACCCACTCACCGACTCCCGCCTCCTGTTTGAAAAAGCCCGGATCCACCAGATTCATACTTCCCGTCCATGCCACCTTGCCGTCGATGACGACAATCTTGCGGTGCAGGCGCAGGTCGGTGCGGCCAACGAAGGTGCGTAAAACACCCACCGGCAGGGCGGGCCGCACTTCAACACCCGCATCGCGCAGTTGCTGCGGTTGTGATCCCTTCCACCATGAAACGGCACCGATTGCATCCACCAGCAGGCGGCAGGCGACCCCCCGCTTGGCGGCCCGCATCAGGGCGGCAAGAACGTCGTCTGCTGTCCCGCCTTCATTCCAGATGTAAAATTCCATCAGTACGCTGGCCTTGGCGCCATCAACGTCCAGGGCCATCGCTTGCAGTATTTCCTGGGTATCGGAGAAAAGCTCGAAGCTGCTGCCTCTGACGGTGGCGGCGCCGGCAGACTTGCGCCCCAGACGGTCCATGCCGTGCGCCGGCGGCGGGTGACGCGACCAGTCCACCTCCGTGAGATCCTCCCAGGTACTCGCTTCTGAAAGCTTGTGGTAGTCAGTGCGAACGGCACCGATGCCCTGTTTGCGCCGGTGACCGATCCGGCGCTCCCCGATCAAAAAATAGATCAAAGGGCCGCCAAAGGGGAATATCGCTACCAGAAAAAGCCACGCAAACGCTACCCCCGGCTGCGGCCGCCGCATGATTACACGAACGGCGATTACAACCACGATCAGTACATGTAAAAATAATACAAGTGTAGACGGGTGTGTGAAAAAACTCATCGGTTTCACCTCTCTTTGATTGTTATCGGTTTCATATGTTTTTGATATTCATTTTATGGAGGTATTTTCCTAAGAATTTGGCCCATGGATTCTTAATCGAGCCAACCCCTTGTCTTGAAAAAAAGAAACATACCACCTGCGATAAGCACCATGGAGATCAGTACCAGCGGATAGCCGAAGCTAAAATGCAACTCAGGCATTTTATCAAAGTTCATGCCATAAATTCCGGCGATAAATGTGAGCGGCATGAAAATAGCCGACAGAATCGTTAGTATTCCCAAACGCCAGTTGGTTTTTTCCTGCTGGTTCATCTCAAATCGTAAACGGATGTCAACAAGGATCTTTTCAAGCCGGTCCACATTCTGATTCGCAGCGCTTGCATTACTTGGGGCAACCTGGAATTGTCTTGTGAGTGCCTTCAGATCAAGGAATGGTCTGTTCAGCCCACTCATCAATTCAAAACAACGGGCCTGTCCGCTGACAACGGTATCGAGGGTGCGAAGGAATCGTTTCTGATCCAATATCTCGTCGGCAGTGACACTTTCCGGGTCGTCATCCATACGTTCATCAAGATTTAATATGGCTTTTTTCAGGGTCTCAGATATTCTGAGGCTCATGGTTGACTCGGACAGCGACAGCAGACAAAGCAACGCAGAGGTGGTTGGCTGTATGAGGGGGACTTCGGTAGTTAACTCTTTGATAACGTCATCGAGTCCTCCAATGGGGCCGTGATGCAGGGTGACAAGCAGGTTTTGCATACAGAGAAAGGACAGGTGGGCGATTTCCGACGTCACGTCTCCCGAGTAAACAGGAAATTCGAAGAATACTGCATCAGACAGCGGGATGAACCGTGCTGTATGTCCGGCCGAGTGGAAACACTGAATGAAAAAAGCAGGCAAATTAAGTTTGTCCAGCCATGCCGCGAGTTCATCAGTTTCATACGCCCGGATATCAACCCAGTAGCTGCCTTTGCCCTGCTGCCAGGATTCAAGAAACTCTTTAGATTGAACCAGTGCCTTGGTAGAATTGTCGGTGATGCGATAACAATTGAGAACCATAATAATTCCATCCCTCTGTTCAAGTAAGCCGCTTCGCGGCAGAAAGACACATCTGTAATTCCTATCTGTAAT
>JAOZUU010000191.1:0-4140 GCA_029938515.1 Desulfobacterales bacterium
GAACCGCCAAAGGGTTCAACCTGGGCAGCGACGCATCCTATCGGTTCGAACGGGGAGTGGATCCCGGGGGAACCGTCCGTGCCATGGAGCGAGCGGCCCATCTAATGGTGGAAATATGTGAAGGGAAATGGGTTGATGGCATTATCGATGCCCATCCCGGCCCGGTGACACGAAACCCCATTGAGCTTTCCGTTGACCGAACCAACCGTGTACTGGGAACCGACCTGACCGGTAAACAAATAAGCGACATATTACAATCCATCGAATTTAATGTCCAACCCTCCGATATAGATAACCATTTAGCGATCCTGCCACCGTCGTTCCGGGTGGATATCTCACGCCCCGAAGACCTGATGGAAGAAGTGGCGCGACTGCACGGATATAACCGGATCCCCACAACCTTCCCGGCCATTACCGACAGCCATGCCATATCATCACCGATCATTTCTTTCCGGGAACGGGTCAAGGCGCTGATGACCGGCTTTGGATTCGTAGAGGTGATTGCCTACAGCTTCAATGCCGAGAATGATTACGACCGCCTCGGCCTTTCTATCGATGACCCTCGGCGTCGGTTCGTAACTCTCCTCAATCCGCTGACTGAATCCCAAACGGTGATGCGAACCTCCCTGGTTCCAGGGTTGCTCGATACGGTACGATATAATGTCAGCCGGCAAACACGAAACATCAGGCTGTTTGAAATCGGCCAGACGTTTATCGCGAAAACGGCGAACAGCCTTCCCGAGGAAAAAGAGATTATATCCGGGTTGTGGACGGGAAACCGGATGGAAAATACCTGGCATGGCCGGTATATTTCTTGTGATTTCTATGATTTAAAGGGTGTAGCCGAAGGTCTCCTAAGCGCCTTGCATATCGATGGAACCCGGTTCACTCGTTTTAAACCCGAACGTTCTCCCTATTACAAAACCGGTATGGCGGCCGAAATTTTTTCCGGAAAATCACTGATCGGTGTCATCGGTGAAATATCGATACCCGTACTCAAAGCGTTTGATATTTCCCAGCCATTGTTTCTGTTCGAGCTGGATGCAGCTACATTGCTGGATTTGACGCCGTCAACCCAACGGGCCCGGCCCCTTCCGCGGTATCCGGCCATCAGCCGGGATATGACCATCATCGTAAGCAAAGAAATCGAAGGCCTGACCCTTAAAACCCATCTGACTCGGCTCAATGAGCCATTGGTCGAGTCGATCGACCTTGTGGATGTTTTCGAGGGCCGTCAGATTCCAGCCGGGAAAAAAAGTTTGTCATTCCGAATCACGTATCGTTCCGGAACCGAAACGCTGGTAGATGACACGATCAACGACATTCATCAACGAATGACCCATTGCCTGGTGAAAGACTTTGACGCCGGGCTTCCGACGTGATATCATGTATGGATATAAATTCCGATAATTTTGCAGGAAGCGTGAAACAGATTGTTTTAAAAGCGGTCTGAAAATTGTAGATCGGGTTCAAGATCAAGGCGGGCCGTTGAATTTAACCGGAGGAATATATGTAATATTTCGAGGATTAAATTCAGCGAACCAACGCCGATATTGGGGCTGAGATGCGATTTTGAAACCGCTTATAGGAAAGTCGGCTACCCGTGGTATCCATCCCCGACAAACTTTACTTTAAAATCGGCGAGGTAAGCAAGATCGCCGACTTGCCCACCCATGTCCTCCGATTCTGGGAAACCGAGTTCGGGCGGATCAAACCCAAGCGGAGCCCCTCGGGCCAGCGGTTATATCGCCGTCAGGATGTGGAGCTAATCCTGAAAATTAAAAATTTATTGTATGAAAAAAAATATACGATTCGCGGGGCCAGCAAACACCTGAGCAGAAAAGACGCCCCAGAAGCCACCGAAGCCGAAGTACCGGCAGACCTGTTGAAAAATATCCGTCGCGAGCTTGAAAGTATCCGTGATCTTGTATCATAGTATCTTGGATTACACAATCCGACCAACGATGACGTCATTGACGATTGCAATGGGTTAATTTATAAAAACATAAAAAAATTAGCCACAGACCCACACGGACACACACAGACATATTTCTCCTATTTGTATCCACCACCTTTTTTTTAAAAACCTGCGTAAGTCTGTGTGGGTCTGTGGCTAATAATTCACTTTCAGGGTAACTTTGACGTTACCCTTCAATCCGATTGAAAAGTATTGACAATTGCTCATCGATGCCGTATTAATATGGTTTAGGCATTGGGCGGGCATAGCTCAGCTGGTAGAGTACAAGCTTCCCAAGCTTGGTGTCGCGAGTTCGAATCTCGTTGCCCGCTCCAATCATTCGCCCGATTGTCCGACGATCACCTGATCGGATGAACGGGGCCTTGGGGTGGCCCCTTTGTTTTTTGCCGGAACCGGGAGCGTTTATTTGCTTTAACGGGTATACACAGTACTGACTTTCCGTTAGAAAATTAACGGGACACAAAAAACGATAAAAACGGGCGAAACGCCCGTTTTTTTATTTTTTAGGAAACGGATAGAAACGAGAAATGAAAAAAAGGAATCGGTCAGCATCGATGCGCCCGAGTGCCTCAAAAGCCCAAACTAAGATAATCCGGCCTAGAAAAACCGGGTTATCGCAGGCCCAGATTATCGCGTTAACGGACCTGACATGGAAACTCGGCGAACCGCTTTGCACTGCGGAGGGGATGGAGCTGATTCACGTGGAATGCCGCTTTGAGTCCCGGGGTCAAGTCCTGCGGCTGTACATCGATAAACCCGGTGGGGTAAGGCTCGATGACTGCATGAATATCAGCCGCCAGATCGGCGACCTGATAGACGTCCACGCGGACAATGAGACCGACTACCTTTTAGAGGTATCATCACCGGGGCCAGACCGACCCTTGGGCAAACCTGGTGATTTTAACCGGTTTATCGGTCACCAGACCCAGATCCGGATGACGGCACCTATTAATGGACAACATAACTTAACGGGAATACTGACGGGCATGGAAGATGAAATCGTGACACTGCGGATGGAAGATACATCCATCACGATCCCGTTTTCACAAATCAAGCATGCCCGTCTTATTGGATATCAGGGAGAAAGCTGATGTTTATTGCCGAAATCAAACATGTGATTGAACAGATCAGCCGGGACAAGGGAATCGACCGGGAGGTGTTGATCAAGGCCGTTGAGGAGGCGATCCATTCCGCCGCCCGGAAAAAGTTTGGCGACGGAATCGACATTGAAACCCAGTATGATGAAAAAACAGGAGAAATCGAAGTATTTCAATTCATGGATGTCGCTGAAACGATTACGGACCCGGATGCTCAAGTGACGCTGGAAGAAGGCCGCAGCCTCGATCCCGAGTGTGAGATCGGCGACAGCCTGGGCACTAAAATGGACACATCCAGTTTCGGCCGGATTGCTGCTCAATCAGCCAAGCAGGTAATCATCCAGAAAATGAAAGATGCCGAACGGGATGCGGTTTATTCAAGCTATATCGACCGGAGAGGCGAATTGATAAACGGTATCGTCCAACGATTTGAAAGAGGAGACGTTATCGTCAATATCGGCCATACCGAGGGAATCGTTCCGTTCCGTGAACAGGTTCCCAGGGAATCGTACCGGCGGGGAGACCGGATTCGAGCTTATATCCTGGAAATTCTGCATGATGCCCGGGGGCCTCAAATTATCCTGTCGCGTACCCATCCGAATTTTCTAATCCAGTTGTTTAAGACCGAGGTTCCGGAAATCAGTGAAGGAATCGTCTCTATCATGGAAGCGGCCCGCGACCCGGGTATACGCGCTAAGATTGCCGTTTCATCCAACGATTCGGATATTGATCCGGTAGGTGCCTGTGTGGGCATGAGGGGCAGCCGGGTTCAAAATGTTGTTCAGGAATTGAAGGGTGAAAAAATCGACATCATTCCTTATCATATCGACCCACCCAAATACGTATGTAATGCATTGGCACCGGCAGAGGTCTCCCGGGTGATTATTGACGAGGAAAACCGAGCTATGGAGGTCATCGTCCCCGACGATTCGCTTTCCATCGCCATCGGCAAGCGGGGACAAAATGTGCGCCTGGCGGCCAAGTTGACCGGATGGCGCCTTGATGTCAAAAGTGAAAGCAGCTATAACGCCGACATGAAAAAAGGGTATGACTCCCTGGTGGCCT
>JAOZUU010000191.1:4240-5843 GCA_029938515.1 Desulfobacterales bacterium
AGTGAAAGCAGCTATAACGCCGACATGAAAAAAGGGTATGACTCCCTGGTGGCCTTGCCCGACATCAGCCTGGGCCTTGTAGATGCGCTTTTCGAAAACGGTTTCTATTCCGTTGAAGAATTAAGCAGGGCCTCGGTGAATGACCTGGTTCAAATCCGGGAAATCGATGAAGAGATGGCTGAAACATTGATTCAAAATGCCGCCATTGTCTGGGAAGAGATGACGGCCGCGGCGGAAGCTATAAACGATGAAGAAGCGTCGGAAACCACATTGGATAACGATGATGAAACTCCTGATTCGGCCGCCGATGAAGCCGACGCGACCTTAACACCGGAATCGCCTGGGCGCACCGATGCAGCCGACGTGGTTGATATCGATGAAGAAATGGAACCAGCAACCGACACCACCAACTCTGGAGAGGCGGCAGCTTTATCGCCGGAGCCGGAAAATACGACCGAGTCAAAAGACAAAACCGATAGCGAACCAATACCAAAAAATAACGACACGAACTAGAGGAAAATCATGGCCAAGATCAGAGTATATGAGCTTGCCAGAGACCTGAACATGACCAACAAGGTGCTGGTTGACAAACTGCAGGCGATGGATCTGCCGGTAAAAAGCCATATGAGCACCCTGGAAACTGAATTGATCGATAAAATTAAAGCGGAAGTACTCGGCACAAAACCCAGGGAATACGAATATGAGGAAACCAGGGTTCAGGCAACCGTTATCCGCAGACGCCGAAAAGTTATCCGAAGGAAAAAAGCGGCCACCGATGTGCCTCCGGAACCTCCCGAGCCTGAGTCCGTGGAGTCACTCGAATCGGCAACGGCGGAACCGATAGTATCCGATCAAACACCCGTGGAGGATACGGACATTGGGGTTGAAAAATCGGTCATAGCGGACCTCGACACAAAAACAGCTGTTGAGCGCGCCGAGCTTTCACCGTCAGAGCGACAACCTGAGGCGAAAATTCCCGCAACTGAACCGGAATCACCCACCGCCGAGGATGCAGCCCAAAAAACAGGGCCATCGGATGCGGCCCCTGCAAAAACTCCCGAAAAGCCAGTCGCCGAGGTCAAACTGCTAAAGCCGGTGAAAAAGAAAAAAAAGAAGAAGAAAGAGAAACCGGCCAAAATCATTCAGATGGCACCACCGCAACCGGCAAAGACTCCCGTTGAACCATCGCCCGGCGCGAAACCGGCCAAGCCGT
The DNA here is from genome assembly GCA_029938515.1 of Desulfobacterales bacterium. Lineage (GTDB taxonomy): Bacteria > Desulfobacterota > Desulfobacteria > Desulfobacterales > QNYZ01 > QNYZ01. The sequence goes on from JAOZUU010000191.1 coordinate 5,454, forward strand.
TACCGCCGGTCAGTGACACTGCCCGGAAAAAGGGGAAAAAAGGCAAAAAAGAAGATGCTGATGGATCTGACCGTCGTTTTTTCAAACGCAAGATTTCATTTAAACGCCGGTCGGTGGTCGAAGGTGCCGACCTTTACAGCCGGAAAAAGCAACGCCGTAAAGGTGGCCGGTGGGCCAAGAAAAAACCACCGGCAACGGGTCAAAAAACCCAGATTACGACCGCCAAGGCCATCAAGCGCAGGATCAAGATCGACGAGACCATTATTCTAACCGACCTGGCCAAACGGATGGGAATTAAAGTGAGCGAGCTAATCGTTCAACTTATGAACATGGGTGTCATGGCCACCGTCAATCAAAGTATTGATTTTGATACCGCCGTTCTGCTGGCGG